>JANXOJ010000309.1 GCA_025353625.1 Planctomycetota bacterium
CTCGTTGGAAACCAGGGTCTTGATAACGGCCAGGAAGTTCAAGGATTTGGGCACCACGAGCGTGGATGACGACCTACAGGCATTGCCACCGGTCGAAGTGACGCCGAGGCTCTTGCAGGCACCGGAGTTGGCAGGTGGGGATCGACAGGAGAGTAGGCTCACGTAACTTTGTAAGAAACGAAACAAACGATGAAGATTCAGAAATATGGCGTGAATCGGCACCTGACCGAAACTATCCCGTCTTGGGTAAAGGCCAAGGAAATCGCCATTCCCGAAATACAGCGACCATGCGTTTGGCCACCGACAATAGTTCGGGACTTGATGAACTCCCTTTACAAGGGCTCGCTGATGTCGATGTGCTAATGCTCGTGGGCCTTGAGCGGCTGCACGAAGCCCGTGCCTTTCTTCGAGGGCTTGGCCCAATTTCGGCTCGAGGCGAAAAAGCGTAGAGTCGAGAGGTGGCGCGGTGGTTTAGGCTTTGGCATAATTCCGTGTCGGGGTTTCCCCGTCTGTGTCTCATGATCCACATTCCGTGTTCCGTTTCCACCTCCCGCTCATCGAACCGGGGGTTGCAACCGGGACGCAGCTAGTATTGACGAGGCGGTGGCGGGCTTGCCATTGTTTCGCAAGGACGCGGATTACGAGGAAGTAACAAAGCTGCGTCTCCGTTGCGACCCCAAAGATATAAAGCAAAGGGGAACCACGAAAGGCACGAAGAACACGAAAAAGAAAAAGGGAAAAGATCGGTTGATGAGATCCCCAGTCTTTCCCCCCGCTCTGCTTCCATTTCGTGTTCTTCGTGCCTTTCGTGGTTCAAAACAACATCCAAATAGGGCTGAGGTTGGGGCGGCACCGTTCTCGAAGAAGGTCTTCTGCCAGCCGTGGAACGCGGTGGGCTGAAGTTGACGGCCCCGGCAGACCTCGGAGACGGGCTTGCCCTCCAAGAGATGTTCTCGAAGAATGGCCACCGTATCCTGGGCGGTATAATGCCTTCGTGGTTTACCGGACATTGCGTTCTCCTTGTGCTATACTCGCTCCAGCACAGAAAAAATCGATTCGGGGAAAGGCAAAATAATGTCGCAATACAACGGATTGAGAATGCGGTTCTGGTTGGTCTCGTCCCTGCTTGGCCTCACATTCTGCGCGATGCGGCTGATTGCGGAGGAGCCGGAAACGCCGTTGCAAATCGGCGATAAGCCGTGCGAATTGCCCGGCTTGCATAACGTGTTGCGACTCTCCCCTCGCGTCTACTCGGGCGGCGAACCGGCCGGCGATGAGGCGTTCGCCACGCTGGCACACCTGGGCATTAAGGCGATTGTCAGCGTCGATGGTGCAACGCCGAACGTCGCGGCGGCTAAGAAATACGACCTTCGCTACATCCACATTCCGATGGGCTACGACGGCGTCGCGCCGACGGTCGCCAAAGCCGTGGCGGCCGCCATGCGCGAAACCAATGGCCCCATCTATTTCCATTGTCACCGCGGCAAGCATCGCGGACCAGCGGCCGCCGCGGTCGGCTGCATGACGGAAAGTACGATGACAAATCGGCAAGCGGTAAAGGTACTGGACAGAGCCGGAACTGGAAAAGAGTACGCCGGCCTATGGCGCGATGTGGCCGCCTATATTTATGCGCCGCCCAAACTGGGCGAAAAACTTCCACAGCTTGTCGAAACGGCCCCAGTGCCATCGCTCGTCTCGGCGATGGTGAAACTCGACCGCACCCTCGACCGTCTGATAGCCTGCCAAAAGGCCGATTGGGCTGCGCCGAAAGACCACGCCGACCGGGTACCTGCACAAGAGGCACTTCTCGCCGAAGAAACGCTGCACGAAACGCGGCGAAACCTAATTGCCGGGCGCGATGCCGCGTTCCGCGACGAGTTGGAAAAGTGCGAATTGCTCGTCCAACGGCTTGGCAAAACGCTCAAAAGCGGCACTTCCACTCAAGCCTCCGCCGATTTCTCGGCAGTACAACAGTCTTGCACGGAATGTCACGCCCGCTACCGCAACTAATTGCCTGTGGCGTGGCACCCCTTCCTTTTCTCCACAATGCCCCCCCAAACGAATGTTGGCCATCGTTTTGCCGATTGCTTTTCTTGCCCGGACGGCATAGGATAGAGAGTGGAATTTGCATTTTTTTGTGCTGGGGGCGGTCGCGCGCTGGGTTCGGTTTTCGCACGAGTTCCTGAAATGCGCACGTTGCTCCGTTGTCTTTCGTACTTTTACCATATCGAACGATTCCGCAGAGGTTCCATCATGCAATCCGATTGTCGGTCGAAACGAACTGTTTTTCGCTTCCCACGCGGCTTTACGCTCGTGGAATTACTTGTGGTCATCGCCATTATCGGCATCTTGATCGGGCTGCTCTTGCCGGCCATCAACGCAGCACGGGAGTCGGGGCGTCGCGCCAAGTGCATGAACCAACTCAGGCAGTTGAGTTTGGCGATGTGCAATTTCGCAAGCGTCCGCAATGGCTTCCCATCGATGGCCATGCACCCAACGAAGGAAAGTACAAGCACCCCATTTTGGTACGACAACCACGGTTGGTATAGTCAAATTGGCGAATATGTGGAAGAGAAGGGCTGGAGCAAGGCCCTTCACATCGACGTGAGTTACAGCGACCCGATCAACGAGATGCCGCGTCGCTGGATGAACCCCCTTTACGCCTGCCCAAGCGACAAAGGGTTGCAACGTAACGAATGGGACAGCAACACTTGGTGTCGGACCCGCGGCAACTATGTCGTCAACGCCGGCAATACGAATTACGGGGGAAGCAACAAAGGATCCGGCTCGAGTCTCGTGAAGTTTCTCGGTGCCCCTTTCGCCATCGCCAAGATAACGACCTTGCAAAAAATCACGGATGGCCTAAGCCATACCTTGATGATGTCGGAAACAATCGCACTGCCGGAACTTGCAACCCAAGCCAGCGGTCCCGGATGGGGTGGACCGATTTCGGAAACCACGATTTCGGTTGGCGGGCAGACTTTTAACGGATACTACCCGCCCAACACCGAGATTGGCGACGAAATCGTTCGAGTCGTGCAACCCCCAGAGTTTTACACGGCAGCAAAGATTCCCGTGCCCACGAATATTGGTCAGGCGGCCCAAACGGTCGATCAGGTATTTTCCGCGCGGAGCCGACATCCGGGCGGAGTCGTGGCGAGCGGCTGCGACGGTTCGGTGCATTTCATTAGCGAGCAGATTGCCAACAACGTGTGGCAGGCACTTTCTTCGGCCGCCGGCGGTTCCAGCGAAAGCGCGACCGACGGCAATTGGCAATAGGCGCAATGGAACTGTAGAGTCGTTGATCGAACCGGCTGTAGTTGGAGCCAGCGTCGAATTTCCGCCTGAAAACGGGACTACGAACGATCCTGTGGCAATTTTGCCGTTCTGCTGACCGTAATCGTGACTTGGAGACAAATGTCTTGGGAATTCTGAATCGGCAAACGAGATCGGGTGTGACGCTACTATTCCTTGGAGTGTTGGCCGCGACCGGCTGTGGGCCGGCCGCGCGAACCGAGCCCGTCGCCAAGTTGGAGGGAACCGTGACGATTAACGGCAAGCCCCTGCCCGATCACGTTGACGCTTCAATCGTCTTTCGCGGATCGGGCAAAAGTCAAGCTCCGCCGACGCAAGTCAAGATTGAAGCGGGGCGTTACCGAACCGAAAAAGCACCGATGGGGAATGTCTCGGCCATTTTTAACATTACGCAACTAACGGGCAAGATTATCACCGAAGACGAACACTCCAATCCGGAGCGGATCAACCTCGTGCCGGAAAAGGCGAGGAATGGAATCCCCCTCGACGTGAAGGGTGCTAACGCGCAGCAGGATTTTGATTTGAAGTAACGAAGAGCGGCCAAACCAATTTATTCACTTACTTTGCGCCGTTACCCGAATCCTTTTTTTGGGAACTTTCTCTCTCGAACACCATCATATAGTTGTCCTTGAGAAACGTCTCCTCGCGGTCGAGCTTGAAACCGGCCTCTTCAATTTCCCGCCGGAAGACCTCTTGGCCCGCTCGAATGTGCTTCATCAGCCATTCGGGCGTTTTGCCTTGGACGCGACGATAATCGACAATCGCGAGCCGGCCGCCAGACTTCAAGGCCCGATGGAGCGTGGCCAAGGTTTTTTGTGGAAACTCGAAGTGGTGATAGACGTCGGAAAGGAAGACCAAATCGACCGAGTCGGGCGGTAGTTCGCTGGAATCGACCTTGGACAGCACGGTCTTAACATTTTTAAGCCCCGCATCGCGGCAGGTTTCTTCGATATGTTTGAGAAAGTTCTCGGCAATATCGGCCGCATAGACCTTCCCGTTGGGGGCGACTTCCTTGGCGAACAGCCGCGTGAAAAGTCCCGTGCCGGCTCCCACATCGGCCACCGCCATGCCGGGCTTCAGATGGCACGCGGCGACGATCTCCTTGCGGTGGGTATAGGCTTCGCGGCCTTCGATTTCAAACTTGCCGATGAATTTCTTGGCATCGGGATCGTTTTCGTAAGGCTCGTTAATGCCCGGATTGATGCTCTTTTCTTGGGCAAAACTGGGGGCGAGGCATACGGTGCAAAGGGCCAACGCAAGTAAGACCGTCCAGACGCGAAGTAACATGATCGAAATGCTCCGGGAAAATTTTAGTTCCAATCCAAGATAAGGACCGTTCTCTTACCTTACGTGCCGTCACCGCTCGCCCCTCACCCCAGGCATCCTGTAAACGCGATCGCGGGAGAGGGGAGTTAGTTTTCTTCCGATCCCAGCTTGAGCAGATCGTTGTCGTACTCTTTTTCCAGTTGATGGACTTTTTCGGCCAGGTCGTTGTCGTTCTCGATGACGCTGGTGATTTGCAACTCCCATTCGGTGCTGGCATTGCGGAGCGAATCGAGTTTCAACGGCAGCTTCAAGATCTTGGCCAGTCGCCGCGTGACGGCTTCAATACACAGCGGATTGGCCCCTTGCAAATAGCCGGGAATTTCCGCTACGAGCGAAGCCATCTTCAGCCCTGCGGCGGGGGCCCGCGAAGTCAAGTAACTGGTGAACGATCCCGGCCCCTGGTAGTCGCTGCGGCGGACGCCGAACGGTTCCATCTCGGCCATTGTTTCGGCATCGGACGCGGAGATGAACATTCGCGGCTCGCGAGTATGCGGCACCGAGCCGCCGAACGAGCCGACAAAGAGAATCCGCCGCACGCCCACCCGCGCGGCAAGCCGTAGGACGCAATCGCCAAAAGTCCGCCAGCGGAGGTTCGGCTCCTTGCCGACAAAAAGAACCAGCTTTGCCGGCTCGTGGCAATAGAACGTGCTCGACGGCATCGAGATGTCCTTCATCACGCCATCTTCAATTTCCACGTGCGGCCGAAAGAGCGAGGCGACTTCCATCGGGCCGGGGAAGTTGTAAATGTAGAACGGCTCGGGATCAATTTCTGCAATCGGACGGGCTTTGAGCAGATCGACGAGGCGTTCGACCGTGCCGGTGGAAACGCTGCCGCCATCCATCCAGCCGGTGAAGGAGAGCACGAGCGTCGCCTCGCTGAGCGTCGGACAATCGCCGAATTGCAGGTAGTCGTCTTTTTCGTCTTTCATATCTGTTTATTGTAACCGGCGGAGAAGCCGTTTCCAACGGGCAGGCCGCAGCGGCATTCATTCGACCAATTCAAGCGCAACCCACGGAATTAGTGCGCGTCCAAGAAAAACTTGTGGTGAAGGCGACGCGCCTGCCCGTACCGGCGAGACGCCTGCACCACAGAATTTAGGGCTGCCATCCCTTATTGCCGTTTCTGACGGGCAAATGCCGCGGCAAGGGCGCTTTCCGCAATCGTCGGCACGGCCGGCTTGGGCGGACTGAGAAACTTCGGTCGCGGCACGGCGGCGGCCGGCTCGTCGATGAAACGCAAGGGAACGCCGGCTAGATCGCCGTCCCGAACGCCGTCCAGATCGTCGCCCGGAAAGTCGGGCTGCCGTCGTCTCGGGACTTTAGGCAAGAGTTTTTTAATGCCGTTGAGATAGCCGGCCATGTGGTGGTCGGCAAGCCAATCGAACTCGGTCAGTTTCAGCGGCGGATCGTCATCGTAGCGATGTGCTTTCTGGATTTGCTTGGCGTGGCGAACCAGTTCGCGTTTTTTGTCCTTCCAATCGTTGATTTCTTCCAAAAGCTCGCCGGCGCGCGTCAATAGTTTCAATTCGCCAACGTGCTTATAGCACCAGCGCAACGGCAGGTGCGGCACCAGATCGTTATCGTTGACGAAGCGGAAGTTGGGGAGTTGATAGTTATCGCGAAAGTGCCGATCGCCGGCGCGCGGCGAGCCGAACGTATAAACGGCACGGACGAGAAAGCCTTCGCTTGCCAGCCTGTTAGCAACGAGCGTGGCCATTGCTCCGCCGAGACTGTGCCCGGTGACGAAGACCGGCAGATTGCTGCCAACGGTGCTCACGAGCACGCGCACGGTCGGATAGACGGCTTGAACCGCACCCGCAAATCCGGAATGGACGAGGCCCGAAAAGAAAGGATTGTGTACGAGCGACGTTTCTGCATCGGTCAAAGCGTTGCCGACCGATTCCGTGCCGCGAAAGGCGACGATAATCGCATCGCGTCGCGCGGCCACAAAACCGTGAAATTCACCGCAGGCAAAAGAGCGGACGGACTCGCCCAATCCAAGACTTTGCGGCCAATCCCCGTTGCCGCCATAGGCGGCCACGCTGGCATGGGCCAAGTAGTAGCCCATCTGGATGCTGAATCCAGGGGTTCGCACGTCACAGTCGATGATTTCCACAGCGACTTCTCCTTGCACTTCAAAAGGCGGGCGGACTCTACCAACTTTTTCGATTCAATCCAAGAGCAATTGGGCTTGTTTCCGCCGCCAAGATCGACTATTTTTCCTCCGCCAGGGAGCCGCACTATGCTTACAACGCAAATCGCCGATCGCCGCATCATCTGCTTTACTACTACGGAGCAGGAGGGCCGCTCCCTGGATTCATCGCAGCCCGGCATCGATTGGCACGCGCGATGTATCATCGCCTTCCTGGTTCTTGGCGTCACCGCACGGTTGATTCGCTACCTGTTGCGGTTCCCGCTTTGGGGCGATGAAGCGATGCTGGCGATGAATTTTCTCGACCGTGGCTTCCTCGACCTGTTGCGGCCGCTCGACAACCATCAGGTAGCCCCGTTGCTCTTCCTTTGGACCGAATGTGCCGCGATCAAGTTATTGGGCTTCAATGAGTGGGCCGTCCGGCTCTTTCCGCTGATTTGCAGCATTGCCAGCATGTTTGTCTTCCACCGCATGGCCCGACTCTTGCTGCGGGGTACGGCTCTGGTTCTTGCGGTTGGCATGTTCGCAGTGAGCTATTCCGGGATTCGCTACGGGGCTGAAATGAAGCCTTACGCCGTCGATCTGCTCGTCTCGACCATCCTGCTGACACTTACCGTACGATGGTGGACGCGGCCTGGCGATACCCGCTGGCTTTGGGCTTTGGCAGCGTTCATGCCGTTGGCCTTGGGCTTCTCCTTTCCGGCGGTGTTTATCGCCGGCGGCGTGAGCGTGGCCGTGGCGACGGTGCTTTGGAACACCAAGGATCGAGGGGCCTGGATCGCTTGGATTGCGTTAAATGCGGCCCTCGTGGGCGGCTTTTTGGCTTGGTATGCGGTGAATATCCGCGTCCAATCGGGTGCCGAACTTACGACCATGAACGCGCTCTGGAGCGAGGCCTTTCCGCCGCGCGATTCCGTCGCTTCCCTGCTGGCTTGGCTGGTGCAAGTTCATGCCGGCCCGCTCTTGGCGCAGCCCTTTGGCGGCGACAATTGGGGCAGCCTCGCCACAACGCTACTGTGTCTCGTCGCCGCGTCGGTGGTAATCCGCCAGCGTCAGTATTCCCTTTTAGTACTATGCGGAATGCCGTTCGCGTTAAATTTGCTGGCCGCGTTCCTGCGACGTTTTCCTTACGGCGGGCACATGCGGCTGTCGATGTTCCTCGCTCCGATCGTTTGCATTCTAGCGGCCCTCGGTGCCGCCGCACTCTTGAAGCGCATCAATGAGCCAAAACGCGAAAAAGACGAGCGCAAAGCGGTTTCAACCAACGGGATGCCCTGGCCGACAGTTACGGCCATCGCCGTCCTTTCGCTCTTGGCGATCGTTTCGGCTGCCCGCGATTTTTGCCTTCCCGGCAAGGAGGAGCAGGAAATTCGCAAGCGGGATTTCGCCCGATGGTTCTGGGGGAGCATGGAACGCAACCATGAAGTCGCCTGCATCAAGACCGACTTCGGTAAAACGTTTCCGCCCGACGACATTGCATGGCAGCTTTGCATTTCGCCGCAGTTCCTTTGCAACGAGCGGATATATTCGCCGCAACACAGCCGAGGCGAACGGCCCGACATGGCGCGCGTCTCGCGCGAGCGGCCGCTGGCCTGCGTGCAGTATTGGTCCCATGCGACTCCGTACGACCCAGCGGCATTCAACCGATGGCTCGTGGAGATGCAATGCCGGTACGATTTCGTCGGCTGCCAGCATTATCCGATCCTATCCGACAACGACGCGGATCGCCGACCGGAACCGGCGGATCGCGTGGAAGTGTACGAATTCGTCCCCAAGGCAGCGGAGAAGGTGGTGCGTGGTGGGTGATGGCCCCAAATGGACGGTGAATGGTTGTCGGTTGTCCGTTAAGATGCGGACCAGCCGGTTCTAACTCCTAACGATCGCATTAGGGAACTTCGTTGGGGTAAATGATTATGGAACCCCGCCGCAGTCAAATCCTGGAGCGTCGGGCGAATGGTATTCACCCCAAAGGGGTCCAATCTCATCGTCCAAGGTCGCGCAGCACGCTGAGGGTTCACAACTCCTTTCTTCCCCATACCCGGCTTCTTCATTCCTCATCGTTCATCCTTTCCCCTGTCAAAATGGCAGCATTCTCCTGGTGTTTCGCCGTCAATGGCAGTGCGGGGAGAAAGTTTTCTCGCTTGCGGTCAGTTATTGCCACAACGTAAGATATTGTATAGATGAGACTTAATCGCGATCCGTGCCAAGGTTTCGATAAGTCGGCGTTTGTGGTACTTGACTTGCTGTTGGCACCGATGGGGTATTTCCTAGTCCCAGTCTGCTTAATCCGATGCCCGCCACAGATCCAGCACTGCTGATTAGCGACGACGACCTGAACTTTCGGGAGACGTTGGAGTGCGTCTTTGCGCCGCGGGGCTTTCGTATTTTTCTCGCGGGCGACGGCGAAGAGGCCCTGCATATCGTTCGCACCCAAGAGGTGCATCTGGCACTGCTCGATATGCACATGCCCAAGCTGACGGGCTTGGAGACTTTGCGGCTGGTTAAGCAGTTCAAAGCGATGTTGCCCTGCATATTGATGTCCGCTCATTGGGACGATTCGCTCATCGAAGAGGCCCAATTGGCACATGCGTTTCTGGTGCTGCCCAAGACGTTCACGCTACGACAAATCACCGCTGCCGTCTGGCAGGCGATGGAGCGGACGTATCATTGGCACGATGATTCACAACCGTAGGGAAGGCAATCCGCGGCGTTTCGACCGAATCGGGAACGGCACGGAGACACATTCCCTACAGCGGCTTCCGCACGATCAGATACTTCTCCACCACGCGACCGCCGATCAGGTGTTCCTGAATAATCTCCTCCAAGACGGGCGGGTCGCACCGCGCGTACCAAGCACCCTCGGGATAGACGACGGCAATTGGCCCTCCGGAACATATCCGCAGGCAATTGCACTTCGTGCGAAATATCCCCCCGGCACCGATGAGGCCCAACTCGATCAGGCGCGCCTTCAAATAGTTCCAGGCAGCGACCGATTGCTCGCGGGTCGAACACTCGGGCTTGGTTTGATCGCAACAAAGAAAAATATGCCTTCGCGTGACGGGGATGCCCAGCGCTTCCGCTTTTTGACGCAAGCTATCCAATAGCTCAGGCTGCGAAATCGATTCGTCGTTCATACGTTTCTACCTATCCAAGGCAATCAAAAAATCCCCTCTCCCAATTGGAGCGGGGACCGGTGGACGCACTTTCAAATCCACGCCTTGCGGATCAACCACACCTTGACGCCCTGCGTCAGCACCACATAGCAGAACAACGTCAATACAACCAACGGCCAGTAGAGCGGCGGCAGGGGCGTAAATCCAAGCCAAGGCGCGATCGGCGAGAAGGGTAGCCAGGCACCGACTGCCATGATAACGGCAGTCGTTACCGTCAACGGCCAACTGGCCCAACTCTGTAGGAACGGAATCCGGTTGGTGCGAATGATGTGGATGATGAGCGTCTGCGTCAGCAACGATTCCACGAACCAGCCCGTTTGAAAGAGCGAGGCACTCTGCTTGAGTGCCTCGGGCGTACTCACATCCCAACAGCCGAACAGGTAGAGCATCATCAGATAGGTCGAGTAGTCAAAGACCGAACTACACGGCCCGACAAAGAAGATGAATCGCGCAATCTCTCCCATCTGCCAGGGACGCGGCTTGGCGATCTGCTCGGGATCGACGTTGTCGCCCGGAATGGGCACCTGCGAGAAGTCGTAGAGCAGATTGTTCGTCAATATTTGCTTTGGCTCCATCGGCAAAAACGGCACGAAGGCGCTGGCCCCCAGCACGCTGAACATATTGCCGAAGTTTGAACTGGCACCCATGCGAACGTACTTGAGGATGTTGGCAAAGACCTTGCGGCCTTCCAGCACGCCCTCTTCGAGCACCATGAGACTCTTTTCCAAGAGGATGATATCGGCGGCTTCCTTGGCGATGTCCACGGCACTATCGACCGAGATACCCACGTCGGCATGGCGCAGCGCGGGAGAATCGTTGACGCCATCTCCCAGGAAGCCGACAACGTGCCCCTTGCTCTGCAATGCACGGATGATCCTCTGCTTATGCGCGGGCGACAGCCGCGCGAAAATCGTGGCGGGTTCGGCCGCGGCGGCAAGCTGGGCATCCGTCATGACTTCCACCTGCGGGCCCAGCAGCACGCAATCCGTCGCCAGCCCGACTTCGCGGCATATCTTGCGGCTGACCAGTTCGTTGTCTCCGGTAAGAACCTTGACCGCGACGCCGTGGCTCTTTAACGCCAAGATAGCAGGCGCAGCGGAATCTTTGGGCGGGTCGAGAAAGGCGACGTAGCCCATCAGTATCAGATTGCGTTCGTCGTCTTTGGAATAGGCGGCCTGTTGCTCGACGTCCCTGTACCCGATCGCCAGCACGCGGAACCCGTCCGAACTCAGTTCGTCGCAATACTCCTTCAAATCCGTAATCAGCAGCGGATCGACCGGATAAATTTTTCCTTCCAGCGCAAAGCGATCGCAGCACTGGAACACGGCCTCGGTGGCACCCTTGCAAATCAGGCGACGGATTCCCTGCGGGGTCTCGACGACCACCGACATCCGCTTCCGCGAGAAATCGAAAGGAATCTCGTCGATTTTCTTGTGGTCTGGCACCGAGTGCTTCTCGTGAAGCTCCTGGAACTGTAAGATCGCGCGATCCAAGACGTTCCGCAGCCCCGTCTGAAAATGGCTGTTGAGATAGGCCATCACCAAAACCGCTTCATCCTCGTGGCGAACGACATCGCAATGCCGCTCCAAAATCACGCGGTCCAACGTAAGCGTGCCCGTCTTGTCCGTGCAAAGCACGTCCATCGCGCCGAGATTCTGAATCGAGTTCAATCGCTTGACGATCACCTTCTTCCGCGACATGGCGATAGCACCACGCGAGAGGCAGACCGAGACGATCATCGGCAGCATCTCGGGCGTAAGGCCCACGGCCACGGCCAATGCGAAGAAGAAAGCCTCCGTCCAGTCGTGCTTCGTCAGCCCGTTGATGAGGAAAACTAGCGGCACCATCACCAACATAAAACGGATCATCAGCCAAGTGAAGCGGCTTATGCCCTTATCGAAGCTTGTCGGTGTCTCTTGTCCGACGATGGATTGGGCCATGCTGCCAAGATACGTCTTGATTCCCGTTTCGACGATCACGCCGGTCCCCGCGCCGCTTTCCACGCTCGTGCCGAGAAAACAGGTGTTCTTGAGCTCCAGTGCCGGTTTGGAGCCGATGTCTTCGAGGGACTCGAACTTCTCCACCGGCAGCGATTCCCCGGTCAGGCTCGACTGGGTAATAAACAGATCCTTGCAGGTGACGAGGCGGAGGTCGGCCGGAATCATGTCCCCCGCCGCTAGTTGGACCACATCGCCGGGCACGAGTTGTCCCAGTGGCAACTCGCGAGGCTGCCCATCGCGAAGTACCGTCGCCGTAACGCTGATCATCGCCTTGAGCTTGGCGGCGGCATCGCCTGCCCTCAATTCCTGAACGAAGCGCAGAGCCACGCCCAGGACGACCATTATCAGCATAACGGTCGCCCCACCGGGATCGCCGGTCGCCAACGAAACGGCGGCCAGTAGCAAGAGCAGGACTACGAGCGGATTGGCGCAGGCCCGGCCCAAGGTTCGGGTGCGCCGAAACCGCTGTTCGTGCGCGACGACGTTGGGGCCGTACTTTTCGATGCGGCGGGCCGCTTCGTTCTCGGTCAGGCCCTTGGCGTTGGATTCCAGTCGGCGATAGACCTCCTCGAAATCGCACGCGGCGACCTCCACGAGCAGGGGTGAAACCTGAATCGTGTTGGACGGTTTCCGCAGAACCGTTAATAGGTTTTTCGGCACGATCGACATGGACTTATCGCGGGCAGGAATTGGAAATGGGGCACGATCCGTCAAACCGCCGCACGACGAGGCGGAAGGCAGGTCATTATAAGGGTCGAAAACTAGCCTGCCAACCGGCCAAGACCCACAGAATAATCAACGGTCGCGTTTTCCCAATCGGAACGGTGTCGGCATTTTGTCCGCCGAGAGTATGCCTGCCGGATTGCAACCGCGTTAGCGGTTGCCTTTGAATAGCCGTGGGGTTGCGCTTCGCTCCACCCACGGCGACGCACCGATTGACGCTAACGCGGCCGTCGCAAGCCGCCGTCGTCGGAAGGCGATACGATGCACCGAGCCATCTCGCTCCGACTGCATCGCGGCTGCATTCCCGAGACCCTAAAGGCGATAGTTATTTATTTATTGGACGAGCCTTGATCCTGGCGGACTGCCCGTTGTACAATGGGCCACGTCTTTATAACCTTTTCCAGCCAGAAGGAGCAAGCCATGTCCAGCCCATCGAATCCTCGTGCTGCCGACAAGGGTTTGTCGTCGGAACCGAACAAACCCAGCCACTCGTCGCCCGAGAGCGTCTTTCTGGTTCCCTATCCAAAAATCGTCTTTCTCTACCCGACGCTTATTGGGGCGATTATAGCGGGCATTTGGACCAAGTTTTTGCCGAGTCCCTTCGATCCGGCGGACCACTCGGCGGCCGTGATCGGCACGATCTTTCTCGAACTGTTCACGATTAACTTGGTGATTTTGGCGTTCGATTTCCCGCGCACGACCTCGCTGACGCTTTTCTTCTTCGGAGCGGCGGTCGTTTTGGGACTGATACTTCTCTTCACCTTCAAGCCGAACCTTTGGCCCGCGATTACCGAATTCCTGCATCGCTTTCACCCCGTCGCCAATGCCACGTTCTATTGGACCATTGCCTTGATTTTAGGCGGGCTGTTCGCGGTCGTGTCGTTTGTGGTCCGCTTCGATTACTGGGAAGTTCGCGGCAACGAGTTGCTCCATCATCACGGCTTCTTGAGCAACTTGGAGCGGCTTTCGGCTCCGAATCTGCGGATGGAAAAAGAAATCAACGACATCTTTGAACACATGCTCTTGCGGTCGGGACGGCTCATTATCTACACGACGAACGATCGCCAGCCGATCGTGCTGGACAATGTGCCGTTCATTAGTCAGAAGGAAGAAGCCGTCACGCGGATGCTCGGTGCCCTGCAAGTCCAGGTGCGAACCGGCAACGGAAGCTGAGAACGCGGCTCTCCCGTTAAAGTTTGCCGCCTAGCAAGACGATAACGTAGGTGCCGATTGTATCGAATTTGCTGATTGTAAACCCGATACGCGGCAATGCCGTTTCGTAAAATACGCGACATAGAGAACCTACGGAGGTGGCCTATGACGGCCTCCAAAACGGGTCGCCGTGCCTGTCGGACCTTCCTGCTCGGCCTGGGGCTGTTTTCAGCCTTGGGACTGACCGGATGCCAGTTCGATGTGGGCGGCCAGACCTTGCCTAGCCCTTATTATTTGCAGGACGACGTTCAATACTTCCCGCCGGGAGCCCAATTCCCGTTGGCGAAGGAGGCCGCCGCCCAGAAAGCCTGGTCTCAGGAACAGGCATTGAAAAAATAGCTCGATTTACTGCCGCGTGCTGCAAGATGCTCTGTTGAACGCCGGGAGTCGTGGGGACGCCCTGGAATTGTTCCGCACAGCCGATTGTGGCGGGGGGACGGCACCCCGCGTTGCTGGTTTCCCAGTTTGAGCATCCCAGGTGAAAGCTCGATGGGGAAGCCGGCAGCGCGGGGGATTTTTTCGTAACGGAGGCTGCCATGCCCGAATTATCGCCCGCCACACAACAGTGGGTGAACGTCGTCCTGATCTGGGTCGGCTTCGGCAGCCTCGCGGGCCTACTCGCGCGGGTAATTCTGCCCTTCCGCGAACCGAGTGGATCGCTGCCTACCCTCACGCTGGGGATTGCCGGCAGCGCGGTCGGCCTCGGCCTGCTATCGTGGATACAGCGCGGCAGCCCGTTGAACCCGATCGGCCTTTTGGGCTTTTTGGCAGCCGTCGGCGGGGCGTTCGGGCTGTTGCTCCTCTACCATGTGTTGCGGATTACCGTGCATCGCGATCCGCCCAAAAAAGCCGTCGATGACGACTTTGAGTTGGGCGAAGAGGGCTTCGGTATTCGCGATTGAGCGATTCATACTATGGACCAACCGGCTCTCGATCTCTGGCACATGCGGCGAGCCTTGGAACTTGCCGCTCAGGGGCAGGGGCACGTCGAACCGAATCCGATGGTCGGTTGCGTCGTTGCGCGGGGGGCCGAAATTGTCGGCGAAGGCTGGCATTGCCGCTTCGGCCAAGCACATGCCGAAGTCGAAGCCCTGCGACTGGCCGGCTCCTATGCGCAAGGGGCGACGCTTTACGTCACGCTGGAGCCGTGCTGTCATCGCGGCAAAACGCCGCCCTGCACGGAGGCCATACTCGCCGCAGGCATTGCACGCGTGGTGACGGCGATGGTCGATCCGTTTCCCAAGGTGGCTGGCGGCGGCATCGCATATCTTCTCGCCGCGGGCATTACGGTGCAATCCGGCGTTCTCGAAGTCGAAGCCCGGCGGCTCAATGCGCCGTACTTAAAGCTGCTTTCCGAACACCGCCCTTGGATCATCGCCAAATGGGCCATGACGCTCGATGGAAAAATTGCGGCGCGAAGCGGCGATAGTCGGTGGATTTCCAACGAGCGATCCCGCGCCGTAGTCCATGCCTTGCGCGGCCGCGTCGATGCGATCGTCGTTGGCCGAGGAACCGCCGTTGCCGACGACCCGTTGTTAACCGCGCGACCGGACGGCCCCCGTATTGCAACCCGCGCGGTACTGGATACCCATGCCCAACTATCGAGCCAAAGCAAGCTGGTTCGCACGGCGCGCGAAGTGCCGCTGCTGGTGGCCATCGGCCCGGAAGCGGCGGCAACCGATCGACAAAGATTGCAAGCCGCTGGATGCGAACTGCTGGTTTGTGAAGGAATGACTTCACAAGCCCGCCTGCAAGCACTCTTCAAAGACTTGGGTCGGCGGCGGATGACCAACGTTCTGGTTGAAGGCGGCAGCCGGCTCTTGGGCAGCCTCTTCGATGCCGGCTTCATCGACGAAACGCACGTCTTCATCGCGCCGCGGCTCATCGGCGG
>JANXOJ010000312.1 GCA_025353625.1 Planctomycetota bacterium
GCCGAACCCGCCATTATCCGAGAAACCGGCGGTCGTGCGTGCCGTGTTGCCGAAGACCCCGAGCTTGGTCTCGGCGTCCAATGAGAAGCGATTACCGCCCTCAATAATTCGAGCAATCGCGCCGACCTGTCCACCCCATAGGGTGTTCGTAGTTTGAATCGTTTGAGAAAACGCATCGCCGGACCCCGCTTCAATCCCATTCGCTGCGTACCGGTCGTCAAACTCCAACCAGCGAATACCGATAAATGGTGTGAAGCGTTCATTCCAACGTCGGCGAAAATTGAACTCGCCGCTGTAGAGCCGGGAACTATACGAAAAATTCGCCTCGGTAACCGGCAGAATAAGCACGCTATCGAGTTGGAGCCCTCCGATTCCCGCCGTGAATGCGCCGGGGCCAAAGGCGGCTTGCGACTGCCAATCACCGCCGATCATTAGCCCAACATTGAACTCGCCAACGTCCGTGAGATAGGTCGCATCGAGTTGGGAAGCCGTCGCAAACGAAAATTCGCCGCCATCGAGCAGCGTCGGCACGGAAGGCGTCAGAGGGTCGATCAACGTCGGCTGCCGCCGCAACCCATTGCGATTCAACAAGTTGACGCCGGCAAAGACTTCCCATTTCGTACAGGTGGAATCGCAGTCCGTATCGCAGGCAACTCGCTCCGCAGCCCAAGCGGATGGAATGCAAGAACTTTCAGGCAGTCCTTCTTGGGCAATCGCTCTTTCGCTATGGAACGAGGCAGCAAGACCTAACGCGGCAAAAGCCGCAAGGTAAAACAATTTTCTCTGTCGTGTACGGTCCTTCGTCACGAAAGGCTAGCTCCATGCAAAACACGATCGACCGCGCAACCTAGCACGCCTAGGAGGGAATCGACCGCGCACCGGCGACGAATGGGATAAATTCCCAAGCGTTATACCAACGCGGATATTCGACACAAGCGGCACAGAACACTTCCACACTACTTCCGGAATAACCGAACCGATCGGTCAGAATACATCAGACGGTTCGCGTCGTGCCGACGACGACTTCACCGTTTTGTATTCGAGCAATGGAATCGCTCAAGGATTGGAAGAACAAATCTGAACCGGTGTTTCCGATGAGTCGATTATTGCGGAGGTCGCCTCGCACCGTAGCCGCATTCAGGAAATAGGGACCGTTGATACCGCCTCCGGCACCGCCCAGGTGCAAAGTACGAGCCTGGTACGAGTCCTGCGAACTCCACTCATTCAGCAGCGACAGCAACGCTGCGTCGTTGGTGTCGAAGTCGGTTGAACCGCCGATGAGCGCGGTATCGCCCTTCCCGGCGGTCAGCGTATCGACGCCCGCCCCTCCGATCATGATGGTACGTCCACTGCCTCCCCAAAGTGAGTCGTCGCCGTTGCCGCCGATGAGAAACGTGGGGCCGCCACTTCCCCACAATACATCGTTGCCATCATCGCCGTAGATCCAGGTTGGGACGATGATCTGCTGGGATACGCCAACGTAGTCGTTGCCCGCCAAACCGTGAACGACAATGCGGCCGGTGGGGCGATACGTTCCTCGGTTTACGCCATTGATCGAGACAACAACGTCGCCTGCGGAGGGGCCAGGATCGACGGTAATGACATCGTCGGCATTCGTGCCGAAGACGTAGAGGGCCGTTTTGCTGCCGTCGAGGGGATCAACCGACTGCATAATGGAGTTCTGCGCAGCCAACACCGACAGTTTTCCGCTAACCGGCACAATCGCGTAATTGGCAGCGGCGACGCCGCCGACATAAATGTTGTAGGTGCCGACGGGGGCTGGCCCCGGCGTCGGCTCGTCGGTGGTGAATGCCAAAGTTCCGAACAACACGCCCGGCCCATCGCCTTGAACGAAACCGCCGTACGTTGCCGAGAATTGCGGATCGACGTCGTTAAAAAACTTGCCGACATCGTTCGCCGTCAAAATCAATGACGCGGGCGTAATCGTGGCGGTCGTCAACACCCTCGACGATGCGAGGATGTAGTTGTTGCGCAGATCGGCGCCGCTTAGTCCCAAGCCAATCGCAGCGACGGTCTTTCCTCCACCGGCGTTCTTGGTATCGAAAACCACCGTACCGCCAACCAGGTTCAAATCGTCGCCGGCAATGGCACCGCTAAGCGAACGCGAACTGATCGCACCCGACGTAGTACCATCGTAGACGCGATCCGCGACGGTGACGTTTGCCGTAACCGTTGTCGGCGCGATCGTAGCAGACGTGAAGGCGCGTGCCGAAGCAAGTATGTAATTATTGCGCAAGTCTGTGCCGCTCAGGGCGAGGCCAATCACAGCGACGGTTTTTCCCCCGCCGGCGTTCTTCGTATCGAACACCACGATACCACCGACGAGGTTCAAATCATCGCCGGAAACCGCACCGCTAAGCGATCGTGAAGTAATCGTGCCGGTCGTGGTGCCGTCATAAACTCGATCGGCAACGGCGACATTGGCGGTAACGGTCCTGGGTGTGATCGCGGCCGTCGTCAACACCCGCGACGATGCGAGGATGTAGTTATTGCGGAGATCGGCACCGCTTAGCCCCAGGCCAATCACGGCGACCGTTTTCCCGCCGCCCGCATTCTTGGTATCGAAAATCACCGTGCCACCGATAAGGTTCAGATCATCGCCTGCAATGGCACCAACCAGCGAACGCGAACTAATCGTGCCGGTGGTGGTGCCGTCGTAAATGCGGTCGGCGACGGTGACGTTGGCCGCGACGAGGGTGGGGGTGATTGTCGCGGTCGTCAACAGGCGGGTTGAGGCCAACAAATAATTACCGGCGTCGCTGCCGCCAAGTCCCAGACCAATCACGGCGACGGTCTTCCCGCCACCGGCGTTCTTGGTATCGAAAACGACGGTCCCGCCGACGAGGCTCACGCTATCGCCGCCCAATATGCCGCTCAGCAATCTGGACGCGATCGTGCCGGACGTCGTGCCGTCGTAAACGCGATTGGCAACCGTCACGCTGCCGTTGATCGTCAACACGCTAATGTTGGCCGTTGTTGTCGCCGAAGTCGAGGCCAGTGCGTAGTTGCCCGCATCGGTTCCGCTGAGGCTCAAACCGGTGGCGGTGACCGTCTTGCCGATGCCGACGTTCTTGTCGGCAAACGTTGCCGTTCCACCGGTAAGGCTTACCGTATCGCCACTGACCGCGCCGCTGAGCGAGCGCGAGGCAATTGTCGCTACGGTGGTGCCGTCGTAAACGCGATTGGATGCGGTAACGCTGCCGCTGATCGACGCGACGCTAATGTTGGCCGCTGTTGTCGCGGAAGTCGAAGCGAGCGCGTAGTTGCCCGCATCGGTTCCGCTGAGGCTCAAACCGGTGGCGGTGACCGTCTTTCCG
>JANXOJ010000336.1 GCA_025353625.1 Planctomycetota bacterium
GATCAACGGCTAGCGAAAATCGCGGTGTCATGCGTGCCAATTACCCCTACTATATGCTGTCGCGGTTGCCAACGTGCGGCACTAGGTGAACTGTAGTTCTCCCGTTTGCGGCGCGAGCCGGGCATTCTCCCATCCAAAATATCAAACCCACGGAGCATCGCAATATGCCCGCGACGCCCCCATTATGGTCGTTCGGCGGTTCCCGGTCAATTGCTGCTTTAGACTTCGGAAGTAGAAATCGGTGCATCCCAGCTTTTGCGCGCGTTGGCAGGGGGTTAAAACGGTCAAACGGAGAATCTGGCGATTTTATGGCAGAGTGGGTACTGTGGCCTGTTTTAGGGAACGATTCTCTGGAAAGGATTACAGATCGTGCGTGGCACGGGTGCCACCACCTCATGTTGTTTTGAACCACGAAAGGCACCAAGAACACGAAATGGAAGGATAGGAAAAAGAAGGAAATGAATAGGAAGGCTATGAAGTTTTAGGCATCGATTGGATGTCAAGCCAGCCCGATTCTTCATCCTTTCGTGTCATTCGGTGCCTTTCGTGGTTCATAATCTTTCCCATACTCCTGCCAGTTCGGCTTCCAGCCGTTTGATTTCGATGTGAAGAACCCAGCCTTCTTCGGTTCGACGTATCACGACCGTATCGAGCGTCGGCAAGATGTAAAGATCGACGATGCCCAAGGCACCTGGGACGAGAGCGATGAGAACCGCCCTCTGATTAGCACGATGGCCCCGACGCCGAATGCGGCAACCAAAAGCCCAAATGTGCCAGGCTCCGGCACGGCGACAATATCGGAGGGTACAACGTCCGCAATCGGAAGGCCAACCGGCGGAGGATCGCTGAGCGAGAATTCTCCCGGTGGATTTTCATAGGCCAAACCTGGGTCGATGAAGGGTGCCCCATTTATAATCGTCGGCGGCGGGGTGTAGCCGAGGATCACCGTGGCCCCCGGCGCGACGGTCAGGGCGCCGCCACTGGGCTTGGACTGGCTTGTGAGGAAATCGAGCGTGCCGGCAAGGACCAAGGTTCCCCCGTCGTAGGAATCGCTCCCGGTGAGCGAAAACATGCCGCTGCCGATCTTGGTGAGCGTGGCACCGGAACCGCTGATCGCCCCGCCGAAGGTCGTAGTGAGATTGTTGCCACCAACGATCAACGAGAAACTACTCGACAGGGAGAGGTCGCCCGATCCCGAAAGCGAGCCGACGTTTGCTGCATGAAGACCATCGAATGAAAGGCTTCCTCCCGTGAGATCGATTGCCGCTTTGGCCAACGCGGCCGAGTTTGAAAGTATGAGCGTACCGGCAGCGACCGAAAGATCGCCGGAGTAGTTGGAAGAGCTGCATAGCGTCAAGGTTCCGCTGCCCGCTTTTTGCAGGTTGCCGGTTCCCGCTAGGATGCCGCCAATGGATACGCAATTGCCGCCGGTGTCGATGGTACTCGGTGCGCTGACGAGGATCGGCACGCTGGTGCCGAAGGAACAAGTCGCGTGCAACGTGCCGCCGCCTAGGTTCATTGTCGCCAAAAGGGGCGTCCAGGCGTTTAGGTTCGGTGTGAAAAGCGTGCCGCCATTGAGGTTGTAAATGCTCTGCATCGTGCCGCCCATCTTCAACTCGCTGGTCACGGTAACGCTGCCGCCGGTCTGCGTGAAGGTGGCCGTCGGTGCCGCGTTGACACCCGGCGGGCCGATATAAAGCCCGGCCGTGGTGAAACTGCCGCTTTGCACGATGATGGTACCCGTGCCGCCACCGTCGGCATAGATTTCGCCGCCGATGTAGGTTCCGCCTGCGATGAGGGTGGCCGGCAGCGGCGAACCGGGGGCCGCGTTGGTCTGTTGCGTGAGCGTGCCGCGCGAACCGGTAAACGCCCCAACGAAAAGATTGCCGTTGGATCGCAATGTGCCGCTGGAATTCAAAAACGTGCCGACTCCGCCGCTATCGCGGCCAATGGTCACGAGCGATGCGGCGGTCATACTCATGCTGGGGCTGAGCGTATACGACCCGACGGCCTGTTTGCCAACGCGAACGCCGCCGAGAGAGAGCAGGCTGTTCGTGCCGGTCTGCACGATCGATCCGCCGTCGAAGTCCACCGTTCCGTTGCCCGTCACTTTGTCCGCCGTGATGGAACCACCCGCCGACAGATAGACGTCTCCGGCGTCGACGGTCATCGTGCCGACCAGATTCACGGGGCCGGCCATCGAGACCGTGCCCGCACCGAACTTGTAGAGCGAGCCGGAACTATTGAGCGAGCTAGCCAATGCCAAGCGGCCGGAGCCTTCGATATTCCACAGTGCGTCGGCACCGAGCGTGATGGGTGAAGCGATCGTTTGCGTGCCGCTAGAGGCGGTCGTCCGCGCGATGTTGCCGCCGGCAATCGTCAAGGAATTGCTGCCGCTGCCCAAGGTGAACGAGGTACTCGTGTTGAACGTCAAAGCATGCACCGATTGGCTGCCGCCCAACGCGACCACGCCGCCGGTGGTCAGCCCCGTATTGTTGAAGGTAATGCTCGTATTCTGATTTGGCACGTTCGCCGGGCTCCAATCGCCCGAGTTGCTCCAGGTTGCGGCCGCAGCCCCGTTGGTCCAATTGGCGGTCGTGGAAAGCGACCATCCGAGGTCGGACATGATGCCCCATTCCAGGGCACTTGGCTGGCGACGGACCACGCCGGTTTGTAGGAACGGCGCCATCGTCAGCCCGGAGAAGGTCGAGTAGTTCAGGTTCTGAAGGCTCAGTTCGTTTTGATAGACGAGGGGAGCATAGACGGGCACGTTGCCGCCATAAATGGCCACCGCATTGGTGCCGGTGAAGTAGACCGGGTTGGCCGTGGCGTTGAAGGTTCCCGGCGTGCCGCTTCCGCCAGCCAATGGTTGGTGGCCCGAGCCATCGGTAAGCAGCTTGTCCCAATTCGTCAGACCCAGCGACGAGAATGTTCCGCCGCTGCTGTTATAACTGGTCTTAAAACCGAATATTTGGCCCATCTGGTGCGAGACGACGGAGCGAAAGTCGGTGTAGTTGTAGGCCGGCGCGGCGACGTCGAAGGTTTGCGGCAAATAGGGATTGAAGACGAGCCGGACATCGTACGTGTTCGGGCTGGCGGTGACCGAGCCATCGCGATACGCGCTTTCCACGAATGTCTTGCTCGTTACGCCGTCACCCGTCACGGGAATGCTCGACGTGCCCAGCGACTGGCCGAGGTTGGCCCAAAAGATGTGGACCTGGATCGGCCGCGCCGGGGCATTCAGAATTCGGCTCGACCAATACGAGATGCCCGCCGCCACGGCGTCCATCTGCGACGAATTCCAATCACCAATGCTTGCGCCCGTTTCGTCGGATTGGCCGCTGTTGTAAAAAGTGACGTTTAGCGGGCCAAGGGCTTTGGACGTTTGGGCCTGAGCGGAAGATGCGACGAGCAGCGCACAACCGATGGACGCGACGACCAAAAGGCGAACGAGCGAACGTCGGAAGGATATCGCAATCATCGGATGCCGTTTACTTATGAAGAGTAGTCCCCAACCGCAGGGACGAACCCTTCCATTCTAACCGAAAGCGGTTTTTTATGCAAAATCGGCACGCCTCGTTTCCACTCGGGTGGGAACCAAAGAATCACCCATCCCCCACCAACTGGTGGAATCTTTGAATGATCTGCCAAGCCGCCTCGGCGGAATCGACGATATCAAACAGTTTGAGGTCATCGTCGGCAATCGTTCCCTCGTCGGCAAAATACTGTCCCAGCTTTGGTGCCTGTCACCTTTGCGTCACTCACCTTTGC
Organism: Planctomycetota bacterium; assembly: GCA_025353625.1. Taxonomy (GTDB): domain Bacteria; phylum Planctomycetota; class Planctomycetia; order Pirellulales; family Thermoguttaceae; genus JANXQG01. The sequence goes on from JANXOJ010000336.1 coordinate 3,772, forward strand.
GTCACCCGGCATGGCCGGAACATCGCACAATCCCCACTACCCAATCAATCCCAATTTCGGTAGTTTATTGTTTTCCAATGCCTAATTGATGCGTAAGGTCGATCCGATTACCGTGGGGAGATTGCCGTGAGACCAAAACCGCTATTCTCATTTGCCGTGCTGCTGACGCCATGGGTCACATTGGCCCCCGTGGCGGGCGAGACAACGCCGGGTACGCGCCAGCCGCAACCTGAAAGCAAAGCCGATGGAAAGCCAATCGATCAGTCATCGTTTATCGATGCGTTTTTAGTCGAACCGGGGAAGAAAACTCACGACTTTCCGGCATGGAACGGCTTTCGTAAAGTCTGTGGAGAGAGTACCGAGGCGCGGATGATTTTTCTGGCGATGTTGCGTGCTGAGCGCGATCTGTGCGCAGTTATGGGCAGCGACCCCAAGAAACTCAACCTCGTGCTGGCGGATCGAGTGCGATCGCTGAGCAAGACCGATGCGGTCGCCCATGCCACTTTTGGCACAGTTGCCGCAGTTACCTGGGCCGCATCGCTTCCGGACGTAAGTGCCGACTTTCGCGGCGACGATACGATAAGCGATTTGCTTCATCGTGGAAAAATGAACGCCCAATGGGGTGCCGAGGGCGCATCCGAACGAGCAATCGAACTTCAAGTCAACGAACGCATCGTGACCGAATGGGCTGTCAAGGAAGGGTACCTGCGCCATGCTCCTTCGAAGTTGAGCGTTGTATTGGCGTTGAAACTCGAGGATGCAAGAGTCCCCCTAGCGGCGAGGATCCTTCGGCAGCCGGATCTAGCGCGGTCTATCCAAGACGACAAGTCGCAGCGATGGGCCGCCGAAATCTCCCTTATTACCTTGGCAAAGCGCGGCTCGCGAGAACATATTCCCGTCCTTGCCCAATATCTCGAGGTAAAGCAAAGGAGCTCGCGGTCACATCGCATCCAACTCCGCGATTTTGCATTAGCGGCCATCGTGCGAGCGAGCGCAAATCGGCCGAGAGATTTCAACTTCGCATCAAATGACGTGGATGAGATGTACGATGACTATAGCGATTTAGAGAATCGCCGTATCTTCAAGGGCTGGCAAGAACGCAACCAAGCGTTCGCGAGCTGCACGAAGCGCTTCAAGGAGTTGGGCTTGAACAAGCCACCGCAATACGAACCCGAGACGTCCGGTGAACCGGAGTTCGATTTCGTCGCTTCGCTTTCTTCCAGCATCAAGACCAGCCCCATTCTGCATGTCAGCCCCAATGGGAAAGTCCGTTTGGATAACCACGACGCTAATGCGGAGCTAATTGAAGTCGCGACGGGAAAGCAAATTGGCGATGAACTGAATGCCGGCCATTTTTTCAG
>JANXOJ010000360.1 GCA_025353625.1 Planctomycetota bacterium
CGATCGGCCGAGTCGAGCGAGAAGCTCTTGCGGTACCAGCCGATTCCACGGGCACGGAATCCCTGGGCGAGGTTGTTCTTTTGATCGACGGTGCCTTCAATGGCCCAATCGTGCGGCAAATCGACCTTCGCCCAATCGCCATCATTGTATTTGCCCTCCGCCGCACCCCGCGACGCGCCGGCCTTGGCATTGTTATACGACGGTTGGTGCCCGGTGATGATCGGGAAGGGAATGTCGCCGCGATGAAATCGCCAGCCTTGGTCGAAGGAAAGGCATTCGCGGGCCGACGAAGCGGGCTTATCCGCCGAAAAGGCCAACGTACCGGCTCCAGAAAAAACAATCAGGGACAATATGGAAAGGGGGCGAAGCAAGTTCATTGTAGGTTATAGATTCCTGGAACAAAGGTGATTTCAACGTGCCGGTTCTATTCTGGCGTATGGATGCGGCCGAATCAACTCACTCCAATGCCCGAGCAGGACAACTGGCCGACACCGGACGGCTTGCGCCGTACCGCTTTAATGCCACCGGACGGCAATGGGAGCGGAAGGGCGCAGTGCAATCAATCTTTTTCCGAGCTATTTCATTGGATCGCAAGATTTGCATCGAGCCGATACGTCCCCCCGGCCTTTGTGTCAAATTCCACTTTCTTGCCGCCGAATCGCACCTTGCAGCGGTTGCCGCATTTCGAGCGGACGGTTATCGACGTGGGCTTCGATTTCTCCCAGGAAATGTCTACCTCAAAGCCGCCGCGAGCGCGGAGTCCGGTGATGTTCCCCTTGGGCCATGCGGACGGCAAGGCCGGCAGGAGATCGATGCCGTCGAGATGACTTTGCAACAGCATTTCGGCCATGCCGGAACAGGAACCGAAGTTGCCGTCGATCTGGAACGGCGGATGGGCACAAAAGAGATTCGAGTAGAGTCCGCCGCCGTTGGCATAATTCGTGCCCCTGGCACCGGTCAAGCGAATGAAATTATGCAGCAGCTTATAAGCGTGATCGCCATCGAGCAGCCGCGCCCAAAGGTTGATCCGCCAAGCCATTGCCCAGCCGGTACTTTGATCGCCGCGAGCTCGAAGCGAGACTTCCGCCGCCTTGGCCAGAGCAGGTGTGGTGCGCGGCGATATCTGCTGCCCGGAAAAAACTGCGACCAAGTGCGATGTATGTCGGTGGTCGTCTTTGGGATCATCGCGGTCGGTCGCCCATTCCTGCAATTGGCCCCATTTTCCGATTTGTGGCCCCAGAAGTTTGTCTCGCATTGCGGCGATCTTCGTCCGATAGTCGGCGTCGATATTCAGTTCCTTTGAGGCTGCGATGTAGTTGTTGAACAGATCCCAGACCAACTGCTGGTCGAAGGAAACGCCTTCCTCGTGGGGGCCATGTTCGGGCGAGAAATTGCTGGGGGCCACCAGTTTGCCGTCGGGCCGCGCCTTGAGCGCATCATCCCAATACTCGCACAGTTCCTTGAGAATCGGATAGGCCGTATCGCGGAGGTAGGTCTTGTCGCCACCAAAGGCGTAATGCTCCCAAAGGGCCTGGGCACACCACGCGCCGCCCGCCTGACAGTGGCCCCAGGAGCCGCCACCGAAGGCCCCGTTCTCGAAGTGCATAACCCAGCCGCGCCGATGAAGTTGCGACTGCGTCTCGGCCCGGCGGGTTTCTCGCCGGGCGTCGAGCCAGTTGATGTACGGCTCGGCACATTCGCAAAGATTGGTCGTTTCCACCGGCCAGTAGTTCATCTGCACATTGATGTCGCTATGCCAATCGCTCCGCCACGGTGGGTGGTTCGAGTTATTCCACAAGCCTTGCAAATTTGCCGGCAGGGCATCGCGCGATGAGGCGATCATCAGATAGCGGCCGTATTGAAATACGAGCGATTCCAACTCCGGATCCGCCGCGCCATCGGAGTATTTGAGCAATCGCGTATTGGTCGGCAGCTTATGCTGCTCGGCCGGCGTGCTACCCAAATTGAGCGTGGTGCGATCGAAGAGTCGCCGGTAGTCGGCAAGGTGTGCCGCGAGCAGTTCCGCATAGGACGTTTTAGCGGCAGCGTCCAATTGCGAAGTGATCCGCTCGTGCGGATGCTTGCCCCGCCAGCCTTGCGACGGCTTGCTCAGGTAGTCGGTGCCCGCGTTGATGAGGATCGTCAAGCCGTCCGCGTTACGGAATGTAATGCGGCTTCCATCGGCCTGAAGCGAACCGCCATCATTGAGAACGACGACTTGGGCCTCGTAGTCCAGCGCGATCTTATAGTCGGCTCCTCCGCCTTCAAATTTGTAACCCGCAAGCGATCCTTTCGACGTAATCCGGTTTCTTATGGCCGCGATGGTGCCTTTGTGCATGTCGGTCAGCGCGACCGCGCCGGTATACGCGGCGGGCTTATCGGCCGTCAGCCGCAGTACGATGACGTTTGCCGGGTGGCTTACAAAGTATTCGCGGCGATAGTGCGTGCCCTCGATGGTGTAGCTAGTGGTGTGAACGGCCCTGCCGATATCGAGCTCGCGACGATACTCGCTAGCCGCTGCCGGTTGACTGCCTCGGTCGAGGTCGATGAGAACATCACCAAATGCCTGATACGCGCCGGTGTCATTTTCATCGCCGATCCAAAGGCTATCTTCGTTGAACTGAATCTGTTCGCGTTGAACGCCGCCAAAGATCATCGCCCCGATCCGGCCATTCCCGATGGGCAGGGCCTGGGTCATCCAATCGGTGGCGGGGTGATCGAACCAGAGGATGGACGGCCTTGCGACGGTAATTTCCTTGGCGTCGGTAGCGACCGCGGCCGTACCGAGCAACAATACGATGAGAAGGAGCAAGTTTTGGACGCGGCCGAGATTGCGATGCGTCATGGAGTGGATTTCCCAATTCTAATTAGGGGCCGTAAGGCAGTGGTAAGTTGAGATAGGGCAATCTCATGATGCTACCATCTATCTACGGTAATCGTAAACTGTAAAACAATAAACTACCGCATCATTGTGGTGCGGGCGTCTTGCCTGCACCGGATATTGCCGGCGACGCTTGCACCACAAAGTCGCAATCCGGTAAAGTTATTTTGCATCGCAGGCGAGTAATCTATTGTTTTGCACCGCGACCCCCAAAATGCTCTTCAATCTCCTCCAGCGTCTTTCCTTTTGTCTCCGGCAGAAACAATGCCGCAGTGATGAAGTAAATGACCGTAAAACCGGCGAAGGCGAAGAACATGGTGCCGTAGCCGTACTTGCCAACCGTGGGCAGGAAAATGGCCGCGATGGTTGTTGAAACGGCTTGGTTGATTAACAGTGCAATGCTCATGCCGTTCGAGCGGATGCGCGTCGGCATCAATTCCGAGAGGGCCAACCAGACGCAAACGCCCGGCCCGACGGCAAAGAAGGCCATGAAGCCGAAAATGCAGCAGGCGGTGATCCAACCGTTTTGCGTGCTGGGGACCGGCGTAATCAGGGCGTTCTCGATCTTCAGTGGGGCCTTCTGGGAAGCGGCCAAGTTGGCAAATGGATTTTTGAAGAAGGCATCGACGGCACTGGTCGGCAAACTGTTGTCGCGTTTTATTTCGATCGGCTTTCCGTTCTTGTCGTCGGATCGCACGACGCTCGTCGCCGAAACGAAGTCTTTGAACGAGTAGATGATAATCATCGTGACCGGCTTTCCGACGATCGACTGGCCCGCGCTGCCGGCCGTCGTGAGCAGTTCATCCGCTTTGCTTTGATCGAACGGTAGTTGCAGCTTGTCGCCGTCGGCAACCATCTTCTGCACGGCCGCGCGGCAATCGACGCGCGATGCTTCGGTCCGATGGAACATCCAGCCCGCACATACGAGGGAGACGATAATTCCGGCAGTGCCCAAGGCGAGCAAAAACTTTCTGCCATTGCGATCCACCAACGCGACGCCGATCATCGTGACGAGGAAATTAACCGACGTGAGAATGACGTAGCCCCAGTGGGCTTCAACGTCGGAAAGTCCGGCCTGAATGAGGATCGTGGCGTTGTAGCCGATGATGGAGTTCACGCCGGTCAATTGCGTGCAACTGAGGATGATACATGCGAGAATGAAGGGCAGGATGTACCTACGGTGCAGAAGCGATTCTTTGCCTCCCCGACCGCTCGACTTACTCGTTTCAGCGGCAGCCGCGTCCTCCATTTCTTGCATTTCAATATCGGCCTGCCGCGGAGTGCGCGTTTTGAGCAATGCGGCGAGCGCGGCATCTTTTCGCCCGCGACGAAAGAGCCATCGCGGCGATTCGGGCACGATGAGACTGCCGATCACAAACAGAAGTCCGGGCGGCAGCGAGACCCAGAAAATGCTCCGCCAAGCGAGATCCTTGGCCGCGAAAAGCTTGTCGGCATCGCCGAGTTTCTCGACGCCTGCCAGCCACATGCTGAAGAGGATTGCAATCAGTGCCGCCGCGACAATTCCCAACGTCAGCAGCCATTGGAAAATTCCGGTCCCTTTGCCGCGCGTCGATGCGCTCAAGCACTCGGCCAAATAGAGTGGCACAACCACACCAATCAGTCCTGCGCTGATACCTTGCAGCAGTCGGCCAAGGACGAGGTTTGCATAACCGTGCGAAAGGGCGATCATGGGGATGCTGACCACGAAGAGCAGTCCGCTGATGGCCATCAAGTACTTGCGTCCGATCAGGTCCGCCAGGACGCCGGCAAAAAGGGTCGAAATCACGCTTCCCAAAAGTACCGCCGCGACAATGAAGGAAAGTTGGTTCGCATCCAGCCCGGACGTTGCCTCCAAATAGGGCAGCGCGCCGGCGATGATGCCAACATCGATGCCGTAGAGCAGTCCGCCCAGTCCGGCAATGAACAATAGGAATCGAACGGCCCCGGTCTTGGATTCTGCTGCGGCACTATCTGCGGCAAGTTTCGACGATTGGCTCATCAAGGTATCCTTTCAATGAACGTTGGCGGCAGGCGAGAGTGCTGCCGACCGCTCATGGGAATCGAATGGTAATGGTATTGGATTTGTGCGGATTTTGAAATAGCCGACCCTCGAAGTAGGCCCAGTCGGCATGGCTGGTTTGGACCGTCGAGTCAACCGTCGTTGGAATCCAGGTGCCATCCGACAATTGGACGGCGAGAGCCAGCCCACGGAATTTGAACCTATCGGCGTCTCGATCGCGCGTGAGGCAAAGCGTGTTGGATGGCTTGATCGATGCGACTTTTTCCGGCGGAATATCCAATTCGCTTATTTCCCAGGTGTCGCCGCGTCGATTTGAGGGAACTTCGGCAAGAACGCTGGAATCGTTCGTCACGATTCGACATTTACCGCCCACGCGGACTTCAAGGCCAAACGTGGCGATCCGCACCTTGGCGGCGCGAATCTGCTTCCAATCGTCGGAGGTCAATTGCCGCGCGACGCGCCGCCCGGCGACCGGATCGAGCGAAAGCTTCATCGTCTGGCGGCGATACCCTTGAGCAATCGCCCACGGCTGCCGAGGATCGTCGAGTGCCGGTGCATCTTTTGTTGGCCGATCGACGATTAGCCAAGCGTCGGCGGGCGGGTCGGCGGCAAAAACTTCCGACCCGGTTCCGATGGCGATCTGAACGGTTTTACCGCGCCAGGGCCGAAGGTCGAAGGAGGCAATCTGCCAGGTCTGACCGCGATTTGAACGGATTGGCTTGATCGCATTTCCATCGACTTTAAGCGCGGTATTGCCGACGAGCTGAATTTCGCAACGTTGCATGACTTCGTCGGGTATCTCAAGGCGGCTATCGACCCAGCGAAGTGCAGGAAGTTGATTTGAGTTTGAGGATGTGCGGCCTGGTTCCAAGTTCATGACCAAGAGCGAGTCGCCGGGGATTAAAATCTTGATTGGTTCGCCGCTACGAAATGTCGCCGGCCATTGGGCTCGATAGGGATAAATGACGCATGCACGGAATTCGCGTCCCGGCAATTCGCGATAAAAGACACTCTGGTCAAACGGTACCGTAATCTCAGCAGCCTCTGGGGTTGTATTGCGAATGCCGAGAATAGCCTTGTCGCCGTTCCAGCTTACGTAACCGTAGGTCTTGCCCGAGCCGGGATCGCCGCCGCATTGAATTGCGTTGGCGAGGGTTGCTTTGTTCTCATCGGCCCAGCGGGTGATCGTCCCTACGGCGCGCCAGTGGTCGGCATTCATAAGCTTGGGCGTGAAGTACCATTCCTTGAGCTTGAGCCCACGCAGGTAATACATCATCACATAATCGGCAAAGTCGCGTATCGAATCCTGGCCTCCGCCATAGAGCGACTGGGTGTAGATAATGCCGTGGGTCATCAGGTGCGACATCGGTACCAGCGGCCGTTGATTGCCGAGGCCCCATGCCTTGTATAAGTGGACATCGCGATAGAGCGAGGCCATGGCCAGCGTCGATAGCTGGGGCGAATTCTCATAGAGGCCGTCGTCGCCGGATAGCATCCAAATGGTATCGCAATGCTGAAGCCACCAGGGCGAGAACCATATCCAGTTGGTCATGTTCTGATAAACGTCGGGGCGGAGGCGGCGTTCCAAGGCGAGTAGTTCCAAGGTAGCATCCACTTCGGCTTCGTGCCCGTGCCGGTCGGTTTGCGGTTGCCCGTTGGGCCGCAGGTCGCACATGTCGTTGAAGTCGTGCTTAAAATAGTTTAGGCGGCAATTCCGTAAGAGTCGCGTTAGCGATTCGCGTACGGCAGCATTGTATTTCGGCTCCGAAATGGCATAGTAGCGCCCCCAGCGACTAAAGTTGGCATTGCGCGTGGCTTCCCGGTAGCCGTGTTCCCCACCCCACTTCATATCGAGGCTATAACCGTTGAGGGCGAACCAAATGCCGAGGTGCGTGCCTTCCGCTTCTAACTCGTCCGCAAGGTGTTCTACGTCGGGCCAACCTTTGGGGAATTGATGCCGCGACGGTTCGTAGATTGATTGCACGTTCTGCCATCCGTTGTCGGGGACCATGGCGTCAATCTTCACGCCGTACGGTGCCAACGCATCGCGCATCGGAATGAACGTCTTCTTTACGAAATTCTCCACGGAGAGATTCTTTCCGGTCGGATCGTACCAATTGTTGTAGTGGATGAATGAACGCAGCGGCTTGCGGATCGCGTTCAAATAGTCGAAGAACGATAGCTCCATGGAAAGCCCCGGCTGGCGAACGCCGCAGACGGCCGTTTTGCTTTGAATGCCAAACGATCCGTCGGGCAGTTTTTTTACCGTGCCAGGAAAGTGCATCAAGCGGATCAGGCCGGGTCGGGGCATTTTCTCGATATCTCGGCCATCGAGTCCGATCACGCTGGGGTAGCTTGGCATGCGATCGTAGGGGCCTTCTTGCCAATGCGGAGTATTGCCGTCGGTGTGCCGCGCGTAGAAGGCCGTATATTCGACGCCGAACCACCAAGTATTGTTGACGAAGACCGGCTCTCCGCGTCCACCGCGGGAAGCAGTCGCATCGACCGAGAAACGCTCGACTTCCAGCCGGTCGATAACTTCGCCCTCATTCATCGTCAACTTAACTGACTTGCGCAAAAAGCCATCGCGGCCCAAAGTGTAGTCGATGGCGACCTGTCGTATCCGTGGAGCACGTTGCGGCTGCCAGACGTAGCGAATGCTCACGCGCTGGCTACCGTCTTTGGTTTCTTGGATCGGAGGCCCGGCGGCACGAAACTGTGCCAATGAGACTTCCGAATCGTCGAGGAATAAAACGTGGAACTCATCGCTGTTGACTTTTAGGGAATCGCTGCCATCGCCCCGCGCAAAGCGAACCGTGCGCCATACGGCACCGTCAAATTCCAAGTCGCGGAGGACTTTGTCGTTTTTCAAAACGATATGTTCGCCTGCTCCGGCCCCGCGAAGGACGATCCACATCGTAAGAAATACAATCCAATTCGTTTTCTTCAGCATATTGGAACTCAACGTGGAAGTGGCCGGTGGGCGACGAGGCAAATTTCAGCGTTGGGGAATCGCTTCAAGGACCAGAACCTCGTAAGGCTTCAAGGAAAAAGTTGCAGGCTGGTCCGCTTCGAGCGATATTACGCCAGTTGTCTGGTCGGCATAGGGACTTTTCAGCGCGTATCGTCGCACGGCACTTTCGGGCAGTTCAAACACTTTTTCGGCGTCGATGTCGATCGTTGCCGTCTTGCCGGACGGGTTGCGAAGCGTGAGTATTCCCTTGCGCGGCGACCATGCGGCCCAGCCGTAGACCTGCGCGTTGGTTGGATCGCCGCCGACCCAATGCGTATCGACCAGCGTGTCGGCATTTTCGCGAGCCCACTTGGCCGACGCGGCCAGCGCGTCCCAGTTTTCTTTCGATAGGAGCTTGGGCGTGATGTACATCTCTTGCATTTGCGTTCCGCAGCCGAAGAACGAGCGCACTTCGGAGGTGAAATCGCCCTTGGGATCGACGTTCAACTTGTCCGCGCTCTTGGCATAGATCATGCCGTGCAGCATGAGCGAGTTGAGCGGGTAGAGCTTGGTGCGGCTGACGATCCGTTCGTAGACATCGCCGTCGCGGTACGTGATCCACTTCTGGCGATCGGACCCGCCCCCCGCGAAGCTATGGTCGTCGCCGCCACGCCAGATCGAATCGGCATGGAGCAGCCAAAACGGCGAGGGCCAGGTGCCGGTCGTCTGATTGATGTAGAGGTCGGGCTTGGTGGCGCGCAGTTCGGCGAGGAGCCGCAGCATGGCTTCAAAGTCGCGGGTGGCATCGCCGGCCCCTTCGCCGCTGCCGGAACCTATGCCGTCGAACTTGAAGTGGTTCGCTCCGTGATTGCGGACGACGTCGAGGCAGAGGCCGCGGAATCGCTCGAAGAATTTTGGCCCGGCCATCGAGAACGAGCCGTTGGCGATCTCAAAACCTTCCTCGCGGCCTTGACGCAGCCGCTCTTGCTTCGGTTCGCCATATCCGCCCCACGGCGAGAGCCAGAAACCGAGCGCGGCACCGTAACGATCGGCAACCTTCGCGACGGGTGCAAATCCGTTGGGGAAGCCTTTGTGTGGACGCCATAAACTTTTGGGATCGTCCCAACCGTCATCGAGGAGGAACGAGTCGATCTTGGTCTTTCGCTTCACGACCAATTCTTCGCCGAAGGTTTTTATTGTTTCGGATGCGGCAGCAGCATCGAAGCGGCTGAAATAGCCGAGATCGTACCACGTATTATAGTTGAGGAACGGGCGATAGGGATGTGCCCGCTCGCGCTCCAGATAGGCGAGAAAGCCCCGCCGCAATTGACCTTTAGGGACGAAGCCGACGACCGAAGAGCAGGTAAAACTCTCGCCCGCCTTGAGCGGCGCGGTGCGAGGAAGAAAGCAACGGACCATGCCCAACTCGCCGCGATTGATCGACATCGGATGTTCGACCGCAAAGAAGGCCGTGTCGGTCGCGGCCGGCGAACCATCGACCGAGCCGCTCGACCGGGCAGCGGCCACCGGGAAGTCGAGAAGCAGGAACTCTTTAACGGGAATATCCTTCTTGCCCGCCGCGAAGGTGAGTTGCTGACGGAGGTACGGCGACCCGTCGCGAAGAATTGCGGTCCACGTCACATGAAGATCGTCGTCCTTACCGACAAGTTCCACAATGAGTCGTTTGCCGGGCAGTCGTTCCGAAAATCGCGAAGCTTTTGGGTTCGCCGGCAAGTCTTCGATCTTGGGCGTGCCGACAACGGAAAAGGCAAGGCTGCGGCGATAGGTTCCGTCGGGCAAGACGAGTGTGAACGCGTTGCCCGCAAGCGTAATCTTTTCGCCGGTCGCCTTGTGGACCAATTGCCCAGGGCCGTTCGCGTCGTAATTGGACCGCCAAGTAAACGAAACTTGATCGTTTGAAATCGTGTACTCGGCCCGTGCGGCAAGCGGGGTGAGGGCCAGCATCGAAAGTATGAACAGTTTGAGTTTCATGGTAGGTTTCAATCAGTTTGTTTTTCCTGGGACTTTGATTTTTACGCCCATCTTTTGCAACCGTCGGATATGCGATTCCAGGCGAGTTTGGAAATCGGACGGATTGCGAAGTTCTTTGGGTGTCCATCCGACTTCCGCCAAAGCACACAGTCGCGGCCAAGTCTGGCGATCGATGTCGGCCGCAGTCGGCGTCCGTTCGGTCCACATATTCCCTTGCACGCCGAGGCAATGGGCCTGTTGCAGAGTGGTCAGCGTCGTCGGGATCGGCTCGAAGGAATAGGCTTTTTCGACGCCGATGGTTTTGAGCGGAAAATCGAGATAGCAGTGCGAGGTCGGTGTTGCCACATAATCGTGGCCCGACTGGGCGGCAGCCGTGGCACCGCCCATCCCGCGCCAACTCATGACGGTGGCTCTGGGCGGAAGGCCGCCTTCGAGAATCTCATCCCAACCGATCAGTCGCCGACCCTTTGCGCCGAGTCGATCTTCAATGCGGCGGATGAAATAGCTCTGCAATTCATGCTCATTCTTGAGGCCCTCGGCCTTGATCCGCGCTTGGCACTTGGGGCACGTTTTCCATCGCGTCTTGGGACACTCGTCGCCGCCGATATGGATGAACGTCGAGGGGAAGAGCGTCAACACCTCATCGAGAATGTCGCCTACGAAGTCAAAGGTGGCGTCGTTGCCGGCACAGTAGACATCGTCTTCCACGCCCCAGCGCGTGCGAACCTTAAACGGCCCTCCGGTGCAGGAGAACTGCGGATAGGCGGTTAGCGCCCCAAGCGAATGGCCGGGCATTTCGATCTCCGGCACGATGGTGACGTGCCGAGCGGCCGCGTATGCGACGACCTCGCGGATTTCATTCTGGGTATGGAAGCCACCGTAACGTTTGCCGTCGCCTTCCGTCTGATCGCGCCACGAGCCAATTTCCGTCAGCTTGGGATACTTCTTAATCTCGATCCGCCAGCCTTGATCTTCCGTGAGATGCCAATGGAGCACGTTCAACTTATGAGCGGCGAGCAGGTCGATGTAATGCTCGACAAATTTCATACCAAAGAAATGCCGCCCTTCATCCAAGAGCAGCCCACGCCAAGGAAAGCGCGGCTTATCTTCGATGCGACAACAGGGAACTTCCCATTTCACACCGGACTGCTTCGTCGCGTCGAAAATGGCCGAAGGCAAGAGTTGCCGCAGAGTTTGGCCACCGTAGAACAAGCCGGCAGGCGCGGCGGCCGCGATGCGGATGATCGGAGTTGTCGGGACTTCCAAACGATAACCTTCGTTGCCAAGATCGCGCCCCAAAGCACTATCGATGGTCAGCACGATGACGTTGCCCAACTTGCCCGCCGGCGATGGCATCGGCTCTACCTTGAGCGGCAAGCCCGTCGCCGGGCGAAGCAAAGTAGCGAGCATCTCCGCTTCGGTCTTGGTCGCATCGCCTTCGTGGATGATCCGCGTCGAATCGTTTAAGGTGACGGCCCCATGAGCGAATTCGCCTTTCATCGGCTTGGGAACGAGTGCCGCCATTTCGGCATCCACGCGTCCAGAAATTGTGCCAAGAAACGCAACGACAAGCACCAAGACTCGGACGATGTCTCGATTTGTCAACGTCGCCATTGCGCCTCTGCTCCTTTGCGTGAGATTCCAAGGTGCCGGCCCCGGTTTATCTCCCGGACTTAAAGACTCGCACGCCAAGCCGCAAGGTTGCAATGAAGAAGGGGAGTTGGCAGAAAGGAACGGCGTGCCCTCATCGAGGCGGTTCAAATCGTTCAGTAATTGTGGTTTCATGCTATTCTCGCAAAACTAGGAAGGTACGTTGGTTTTAGTTTCGATTCGCTTTGCCACCTGACTTGCCAACTGACGCGGCGGGACCGTCGGCGAATAGTTCGGTGATAATACTCGCCCTAGCGATCCAGGCGTACATCGATCGGTCGATCATCGTTGGAATACCAGGTTACCTAGCCATTGGCGGTGCCGCCGGCTTTCTTTTCCGGGCCGACGGGCTCCGGCGTCTTTTGGGGATCGAACGGGTTGAAATGCGGTATCGATCGTCGGTCCAACTCCCGCAGGAAGCCGGGCAGGCGGTCGAGGAATTGGGATTTGTTCTTCGCTTCGGCGAGCGTCCATGCAGACTCCGCCATAGCGGCCAACCGCGGAAAGAGCATGAATCCGAGGCGGTCGCGGTTCTGCACCCGCTCCGTCCAGAGACAGGCTTCGATTCCTAGAATGTTGCGATCCTTGCCGGGCGGAATGAGGCCCTGGGTGACCGAATCGGGGAAATCGTAGACGCGGCCAAGATCGTTGAAGCCATCCCAGCGACGCCCCTGCGTGTGCGAATCGTGCTGGATGAAATCGAAGTACGATGGATGGCGCGGCGATAGTATGACGTTATATGACTTTTCGAGAAGCTGCGTCAACCGCTTCGGCTTTTCGTGGTGCCACCACATCAGCGTCACATCGCCCGGCACAATGGCTGGCACATCGCCTGCTGCTACATCGTCCCAGCCGATGGGCATCTTGCCCAACTTTTTGACGACCCCCAACATACGTCGCATAAAGTAATGCTCCAATTCAGCGGCGTTGGCAAGCTCATGCTCCTTCATGAACTTCATGGTCGTCGGATTGGTACTCCACTGCTTGTTGCCAAAACTCACTTCATCGCCGCCAATATGAATGTAAGGACCGGGAAAGAGCTTTGCAACCTCCAACAATACGTCTTCCAAGAAGCGGTAGGTTTCCTCCATGCCCGGATTGAACGTGAAGCCGACCCCGCCACCCGACAACTGTGGATAAGCGCGGCATGCGGCCGTGGCATGGCCGGGCATGTCGATCTCGGGAATGACTGTAATATGACGAGCGGCTGCATAGGTGACGATCTCGCGAATGTCGTCCTGCGTGTAGAAATTGCGGGGGCCGGCCGGGTTCGACCAATTTCCCTGCCCTCCGATTTCGGTCAACTTGGGATACTTTTTGATCTCGATCCGCCAGCCCGGCTCGTCCGTGAGGTGCCAGTGGAAGCGGTTGAGCTTGAGGTATGCCATCACGTCGAGCAACTCTTTAACGGCTTTCGTGCCGAAGAAATGCCGCGATTCATCGAGCATCATGCCGCGCCAAATAAAACGCGGAGCGTCATAAATACGGACGACGGGTAGGGAGACTGTCTTGGTAGCCGAGACCTTCTGGGCGTCGAATAACTGGAGCAGAGACTCAATGGCATAGAAAAATCCTGCGGGATGATGGGCCTCGATCGACATACCGTTGGTGGTAATCGTAAGTCCGTAGTCTTCCTCCGACGCAGTCGCCGACATTCTATTCGCCGTCAAACGGATGGCCTTGGAGCGATCGTTACTGTTATCCAAGGCGGCCGTTTTACAATTCACGCCGTAGCGAGACTTCAACGTCGCCGCGAGAAGTGCGGCAGCTTCTTTTGTGTTCTCTCCGTGCCAGAGGATCGGAACGACCGCAATCCATTCAAACTTGCCTTCCCCGCGTACGAGATTCGCCGGGGCAGGGATAATGCCCGGCACATCGTGCGTGGAAAGGATCGTTGGCGGCTTGGCCTTCGTAGCCGCGGCGGCCGGAGCCGCAACGCTTGAAATGGCAATAAAGAGAAGCAGGCTGACTCCGTCTGCCGTCCGCAGAAATGGTAGGGTGCGTGCGAAGTTCGCATTTTGCGAGACGACGGAACGGACGGCACGCGGAGTCGGCCTGCTACGCTGTATTGTTCTCATACCCAACATTTCACGAGATACTCTGCCGCACAAAACGCAGCGGTGCGAAAAAACGCGGTTGGTGAAAGTTTAATTCTTCGCCGATGGGTGCCCAACTGGCCCAGTGGGGATGCGAGCTTCCATCGGCACACTTGTAAAAGTTTGCTCGCCAGACCTGTCCCGGTAGATTACCCAGCGAACCTACGTATGCTTCTAACACGCTCAGCGGGATTTTGCAACCGACTTCCCAGTCTACCGGCTCCGTTCGTTCGGGCAGCACGACTTTCGGTAGCGAGTGACGTATCTCGACCTGTTGGCCACGTTCGGCGGCGACCTTGGTAAATCGGGCGAAGCCATCGGAAGTGCGGGTTGAATCCTCGATATAGTAAAGCAGCAGCGTGCCGCCGCAGTTTATTTCAAAGTTGAAATAGCCTCGCCCCGGTCGCGGCTCGACGAAGAATTCAACGCAACTATCCTCATAAACGCCGTCTTGGAAATTGACGTGCCTGCAAATGACGTAGCGGTCGGAAACGTGGAACCGAAGGTAGAGGGCGTCTGCGGTATAAAGGAGCTTGGCCTGGACTTCCGGACGGTGTTCACTGCTTGCCCGGTGGAAGTGCCGCAACACGACCGTTATCGCATCCTGCCAAACGGGATTTTCCCAGTCGGCATCGAGCGACACGTCGGTGCGTGCCGGAAATACAGTGTATCCAGGTTCCATGACGGTTTCTTATCGCGACGTCGCGGCCATAAGGCCGGCTCCGAAAAAATTTCTCGCTACTCCACTTGACTATATTATTAGGTTTATTAAGATATGTCAATGACCGCGTCTGCCTGTCGAGTGAGAATTTATAACCATGAGGAGATTTCATGAGCAGCCCTGAGCCTTCGCGACGTAATTTTCTAAAGGCCGTTGCCGGCACGAGTACCGCGTTGGCTCTTGCCGGTAACGTGAGAGCGGCCGACGACGCGCCGGCTACGACTGCCGAGCCTTTGCGAGCCAAGCCGCTAGAGAAGGTCCGCGTTGGTTTTATCGGCGTGGGGGCACGAGGGTCGGGGCACGTTGCTCAGATGCAAACGCTGGAAGGCGTCGAGGTGGTCGCCATTGCCGACAATCACGAGCCGACGCTCAAGCGAGTTGTTGCCAACGCGTCGAAAGGCGGCGGCAAACCGCCCGCCGCTTATGGCAACGGCGATGAAGATTATAAGCGGATGCTGGAGCGCGATGATATCGACATGGTCCTGATTGCCACGCCCTGGGAATGGCATTCGCGGATGTGCGTCGATGCCATGAAGGCCGGCAAGCATGCCTTCACGGAAGTGCCGGCCGCGATCAATCTCGATGACTGCTGGCAGTTGGTCGAGACTTCCGAGAAGACGCAAAAGCACTGCATGATGATGGAAAACTGCTGCTACAACCGCGAGGAGCTGTTCTGCTTGAACCTCTGCCGCCTTGGGTTGTTCGGCGATCTCCTCCATGCCGAGGCATCGTACATCCACGAACTGCGCAGTCAGATGAATGAGGTGCCGCACGGAACCGGATCGTGGCGAACCTATCACTATGCGCGCCGCAACGGCAATCTCTATCCAACGCACGGGCTGGGTCCGGTAGCACAATACCTGGGCATCAATCGCAGCGACCGTTTCGATTATCTCTCGTCGGTAGCATCACCGGCGTTAGGCCGCGCGGCGTATGCCAAGACGCATTTCCCGCCCGATCACCAGTGGAATAAGATTGCAAAGTGGAACTGCGGCGACATGGTCACGACGATCATCAAGACGGCGTTGGGCCGTACCATCATGGTGCAATGGGACGAGACATCGCCGCGACCGTATACGCGGTTGAATTTGATCCAGGGCACGAAGGGGACGTTTGCCGGCTACCCTTCTCGATTGGCGTTGGAAGGCGTGACGGGTGCCACCCACGAGTGGACGGAAGGCGATAAGCTCGAACCGATTTTACAGAAGTACGAGCACCCGCTATGGAAAAAGATGGGTGACATGGCCGCCAAACATGGTGGGCACGGAGGCATGGATTGGTTGATGCTCTGGCGGTTGGTTTATTGCCTCCGCAACGGCGAGCCGCTCGACCAGGACGTTTACGATGCGGCCGCGTGGTCGTCCGTCGGGCCGCTCAGCGAGAAGTCGATCGCCAGCCGCAGCCAGTCGATCGACGTGCCCGACTTCACGCGCGGTGCCTGGAAGACCAAGAAGCCGTTGGGAATTATTTCGTAGGTGAGCGTTGCGATGGATCAGTTAGTCGTACTTGCCCGAGGACTGGGGACGCGGATGCGGAAATCGTCTCCGGGCGTGGCTTTGGATGCCGGCCAGGCCGAGGCGGCATCCAGCGGCGTGAAGGCGATGATTCCCATCGGCCGGCCGTTTCTGGACTATGTATTGAGTGTGGCGGCGGACGCCGGGTATCGCCGCGCATGTTTAGTCGTCGCCCCGGATCACGATCGAATGCAGCACTACTACGAACGGATCAAGCCGAGTCGCCTTGCGATTCAATTTGCCGTTCAGGCCGAGCCATTGGGCACGGCAAATGCCGTTGCGGCCGCCGAAGCGGTCGTCGGCCAACAACCGTTTTTGATGCTAAATTCCGACAACCACTACCCGCTGGAAGCCCTCTGCGCGTTGCGGAATGCGGCCGGTTCAGCGGTTGTGGCCTTCGATCGAGATGCCATGTTAGCGAAGAGCAACATTCCGGCGGAGCGGCTTTCAAAGTTCGCGGTGATCGAAACCGATCGCGATAACTATTTGAGGCGGATTATCGAAAAGCCCGATGAAGCGACTCTCGGCAAGTTGCCGCGACCGCTGGGCGTCGGTATGAATTGCTGGCGGTTCACGCCGGCGATCTTTCAAGCCTGTCGAGCGATTGTGCCATCGCCGCGCGGCGAACTGGAAATTACCGATGCCGTGCAATACGCAATCGATTGCTTGGGCGAGCGGTTTCAAGTATTCTCCTGTGCGGCAGCGGTACTCGATATGTCGAGCCAGAGCGATATCGAGCCGGTCGCACGGCGTTTGGCGGGCGTGGAGGTAAAGCTATGAAACCTCGCAATTCACCAAGCGCGACAATGGACGATCCCCGCGACGAACGGGCAATTGTTCGGCAGTTGACGGAAGCGGGTATGGCTGCGGCCGTGGCGGGCGAAAAGGCTGCGCTGTTTGTGCGGGCGGTCCGCGGGTTGGAAGGGATGCTCGATGGAAGCGGGAATGAAAAACGGTCCAATCTGCCCTCACCCCCGAACCCTCTCCCGTTTACGGGAGATAGGAATAGGAGGCCGTACTTGGTTTTTGTGCCGGGGCGGATTGAGGTGCTCGGCAAGCATACGGATTATGCCGGCGGACGTAGTCTATTGGCAACGGTGGAACGCGGATTCTGCGTGGCCGCGACGGCAAGACAGGATGCCACGATTCGCCTTTTCGATCCTTTCGGCGGTGAGACAGCTTCCTTTGAATTCAGTCCCGACTTAACGCCGACCATCGGCCATTGGTCCAACTACCCGATGACCGTGGCGCGCCGCTTGGCGAGAAACTTCACGGGACCGCTTCACGGCGCGGACATTGTGTTTCTAAGCGATCTTCCGCCGGCTGCCGGCATGAGCAGTTCCAGCGCGATGATGATCGCGGTATTCAAAGTGCTTGCCCACGTCAATCAACTTGCCAACCGGGAAGTCTATCGCGAACATCTCGCTGCCGCTCCGGCCCTTGCGGCCTATTTGGCGACGATTGAGAATGGTAAAAGCTACGGCCCTCTGGCCGGCGACCGTGGTGTTGGCACGTTCGGCGGCAGCGAGGATCACACCGCCATTTGTTGTTGCCAACCGGGTCGGCTGCATCTGTTTTCGTTCTGTCCGGCCCGACTTGAGCAGGTGATTCCGCTTCCTGCCGAGTACGCGTTCGCCATTGCTTCTAGCGGAGTTCTTGCCGAGAAGACGGGCGAGGCGATGGCCAAGTACAACCGGGCGTCCAAGCTTGTTTCCACACTTTTGGAGCTCTGGAACTCACGAAGCGGCCGCGTCGATACATGTCTGGCGGATGCCGTGCGAAGTGTCGCCGAGGCACCGGAACAATTGCGGCGGATCGTTGCCGAACATCCACACACCGGCTTTGACGCTCCTTCGCTGTTGCGACGGCTCGATCAATTTCTCGGTGAGAATGAGCAGATTATTCCGCAAGCCGCGTTGTCGTTAATGCGCGGAGATATCGACAGTTTTGGCGAAGAGGTCGATCGCTCACAGAAGCTAACGGAAGACCTGTTGCAAAATCAAGTTCCGCAGACAGTACACCTTGCGCACTCGGCCAGAAAGCACGGTGCCTCCGCGGCTTCGGCCTTTGGAGCCGGTTTTGGCGGCAGCGTTTGGGCACTGGTCGAGAAGGCCCACGCCGACAGTTTCCT
>JANXOJ010000451.1 GCA_025353625.1 Planctomycetota bacterium
TGTGGGGGCCAGCCCAATCGCGTGAATGACGCCGTAATTCATCCGTAATTTCGGATGGCAACAATTTTGGCCGATAGAAAAAATGGAAACATAATTCCCCGTATCGGTATCGGATACTTGGTGCGGAAAAATTGAGGCAAAAGCAAGGAAGCGCAAGGATGCCTACACTCACAACGATCTTCGTTTCGTCGCTCGCATTGACGGCGGCAGGTGTCACCGTCGATCGATCCGACGGTGTCAACTCAACCCCCTATTATCAGAACGCGCCGGCCGCCACGGCGTCGTTCAATCAGCCAATCGCGTCGGGTTCCGTGCCCAAGGTAACCGAGATCCGATTGCACGGCGAGACCACCAACGTTTCGGCTTCCGCAACCGCGCCGCACGCAATCGAGGTGGCACCCAATCCGCCGAGCGTCGGCGGGCTGGACTCCCCCCCGGGCGTCTTTCAGCCCGAAATGTCTTCGGCACCGCTTCGTACCGGGTCGGGATCGACATCGCCCTTGCTTGAGCGGACTCTAACTCCCGACTCGACGCAAATGCCGCCGCAGCCGGCGCGTCCGCAAGCGTCCTCCGGCGAAACGGACTCTTCGCCACCAAAGGCCGCGTCGCCCATTTCCTATCTGAAATCGTCGGAATCGTTCCCCGCCGCCCTCTCGACGCCATTGGCCGGCTCGCCGACGGCGACTCCATCGCTCGGGCTACCTTCAGGCACCGCGACGACGCAAACGACTCTGTCTCCGACCGGCTCCGTGGAGAAATCGGGTACGCCTCTCCTTCTTGGCAGCCGTTCCGACAAAGCCAGCAACGGAAAGGCTCCGAGTACGAATGCGATGCTCACGGTAGGAGGAAGTCTATCGATTTGCCTGGGATTATTTTTCGCCGTCGCTTGGGCAATGCGGAAGACCGCGCCGCGCGGCTCGGTCGTCCTGCCCAACGAAGTCTTTGATATCCTTGGCCGCTCCGCGCTGGGTGCCAGGCAACAGGTGCAGTTGCTTCGTTGCGGCAACAAGCTGTTGCTGGTCTCAATCGCTCCGGCAGGGGTGGAAACGCTGACTGAAATCACCGATCCGCTGGAAGTGGACCGCCTTGCCGGCCTTTGCCAACAAGCCCATCCCAAGAGTGCCACGACCGCATTCCGTCAGGTATTCCAGCAACTCGCTCCCAAGTCGGGCCGGATCGATGACCTCGACCAACTCGAACCGGCCGGCGGCCGAAGAAGACGCTACCGCTGGGAGGACAAATAATGCGCAATCGCATACAAAACCTCTCTGCGGCGATCGTCGCGACTGCGATCGTATTGCTCATCGTATTGCTCCTCGGCGCGGCGGCAACCGCGGCTCGTGCCGATGAAGCCACCACCGCGAAGCCGATGTCGATTGAACTGCCCAAAGAACTGATCGCAGGCCCCGAAAAATGGACCAGCCCCGAGGGGTTGAGCTCCACGATCCAGGTAATGTTGCTTTTGACGGTCATTAGCTTGGCACCGGCCATTTTGCTCATGACGACCTGCTTCGTGCGCGTCGTCGTGGTGTTGAGCATGTTGCGGCAGGCAATCGGCACGCAGCAACTCCCGCCGAATCAGGTCATTACTTCGCTAGCGATGT
>JANXOJ010000486.1 GCA_025353625.1 Planctomycetota bacterium
TACACGTCGAGTACCGATACAATGGACGTGCCCGCCAGGGCCGCGATAACCCCATTGCCCGCGAATGATGCGCCTGTCCGATAGAGTTGCATCGCGCTAAATTGATATGTCATCGTCCCGATCATATCCGGCGTTTGTGGCCATCCGTCAATCGGGCGCGACAATTCGACGCCGTAATAGTGGGTACATCGGTTCAGTTCCGGCTCGCCCGATGATACGCTTCCCGGCCACGTATTGCCCCCGTAATCGATTGAGCCTCCGATGAAGAAGAATGAAAAGTAGACGATTGCCTTTTGTTCGTCTACCTTAATTTGAGGAATGGGCGAGCCGTCCACATCCGAGCCGCCCACGTTAAACGCCCATCGCCCAGCCACAGCAAACGCAAACGGGTTGGTAAATGCGCCGCCTTCCGACAGGCCCCGATACGTCAACGGATCGCTATCGTCGGACTGCTCATAGAATTTTCCGATTGACTCACCGGCGCGGTAGTATACTTTTTTCCACGCCCCGATGCCGCTCCATCGCACGCCGTTATTGATTGGATCGAAATCGGTATAGGGTGCTGCGAATCCAGCGGAGTTTGTTTTAAGGAAATACGGTGAAAGTGTATTGGGGTATAGGCCCGAATCGTAATTATCGTATATGCTCGCTGGACAATCGCGGGAGTCGCCGCACGGATACCGCCGCGCCAATCCCGCGCCGAATTCGCCAGTCAGGTCGCGGCGATAGACTGGCTGGGCCGTTGCCACGGCTGGCGTGTGAATAGGATCGACCCCACGAATCGGTGAAGGCCAGTTCATCAAGCCGATGGGTAAAATCATTGAACCGTAAGCGTCCCGGTGGTGATCGACTGGACATAGCGAGGCAACTTCGCGCCCGATAGTGCCGGATTGATGGCAAAGCTACCCCGCGCGGTTCCGTCGCCCGCGCAACTATAGCTTGCCGCGATGGCGTCGCCGTTCTTGATCCCCGAAATAGTGCCCGTGAAAGCCGGTACACTCCCGCCTCTCGTCATGTACTTGTCGGCTGCCGCGCACTGAATGGGGGCTTGCTGGACAAGAAGCGTCCCGGCCGTCCAGCCACCGCTAGGAAATAGATACAGGTCGCTGACAAGGGTTCCGAGTGCAACCGTAATGGGGTAGGTTCCCGGCGCGGACGTTGCATCGGCCGTGCAGCTGAGTGCTGGCGCGCCCGTTACCGTCGCGGCGGCCGTGTCGCCATTGACAAAGCCATCCAGCTTGGAAGAGAAGTCTGGTGCAGTGTCGCCGTAAACCCGCGTGATATCGTCGGCGAGAACCGTTAAGCTGCCCTTTGCAACCGTGAGGGTAAGTGTGCCGCTGCCCGTGTTGAACAATTCATCGGATGCGTTTTCGTAACGCGCTTTTATCGTTCGCGTGCCGGGAATAATATGCGTCGTTGATAGATTAAAGATTCCGGTGTAGTTGTCGAAGTCGGATAGACCTAGAAATATCTCATGCCCTGAATCCGTCGTATCGTAAAACCTGATTGGTCCGGCTGGCCATCCCGATCCGGGGCTCGTTGCGGACACTGCCGCCGCCAATACTACACTGTCCCCATACGCGATAGTTCCCGTGGTCGTTGTCGTTAGCGCGATTGTCACGTTTGCCTTGCCAACCGTCATCGCTGTTGCCGCGCTGCTCGATGGCCCGAAATTTGCGTCACCGAGATACATGGCCGTGATGGCCTCCGTCCCCGCGCCCAGAACCGGCTTTATTTTCGCGCCGGATAGCGTTGCAACTCCGCTTACGACGGCCGCCACGTCCACGGGGATACCCTGGAAGATAAACGCTACGAATCCCGTTGGATCGACCGTACCGCTTGCCTTAGTCACTGCCGCGACCAGATCGACCGCTTGCCCATAAACTATACTGGTCGCGCTCACGGAAAGGCTTGTGGCTGTTCCGATACGCGGAACGTCGAGGCCCGGCCCCACGAATTGCACTACGTCCGTTGTCGTCTTTGCCATGTCGCTGGAATTTGTGGTCGTGACAACATTTTGAACGGTCTGCCGCAGCTTGCCGGTGGTGGTGTCGTAACCGACGGAAGTAACTACCGGCACTAGCGATTTCTGCACGGATAACAAGATGAATTCATTCGGCGGGTTGTCCCGCGTATCGCGGACTACCATGCAATCGTCACCGGCCTCGCCCGCCTCGTGGTAAAGATTGGTCGCCGTCGCCTCTAGCCCATAGACGCCGCCGCCGTGCAATGTAGAGTCCCACGAATCGGCGTATGTCACTTGCGCTGTTCCGTGTTGATGATTTAAGTCCACTTTCAACCGGGCAACGTAAGGCATCGCGTATGCTGGCCAATAGAATCCGTAAACTATCCCGTCCGCCCCCCGCACCCCGGTCTTGACGCTCGAAATCGATATGCTCGATGGAATCAGAGAAACGATTGACCCTTTCGGCACGTCGCGGTTTCGACTGTACTCAAAGGCCGGATCGATAATCGTGTCGTCAATGCCTAGCGTGCTGCTCAAGCCGCCGTCCTTGTCTTGCATGAGGACGTTACTGTCATCCTCTGGATCGATTACCAGTTCTTGCTCGACCCATTCGTAAAATGGCCGCGTTGCATCGGGTCGCGGCGGGTTTATGGTGGAGGTGAATTTGGCAATCCGGGCGATGATTGGAACCGGCGGAACGAATTGGGGAAGTACCTGAATGGATATCCCGGCAGGAAGTTCGCTGATTGTGCAGCCGGTGCCCGAAAGGTTGGTTGCCTTGCGCAGATTGTCGGCCATCGCGCCGATTAGTTCGGGCGTGATTTCGTCGAGCGTGCGGGGATTGCGAATTGTTCTCATGGAGTTGTTAAGTTAAACAATGCTTCAAACGGGTGATTCATTCCGATGAACGAAACATCGGCCCACGCCGTATCCTCGTACCGCGGCAAGAACGCGCCCGCCTGCACGAGTAGGTTTGCAGAAGAAACCTGAAAATAACCCGTCTCGTACCAACCGGCGGATAGATTGACGGCTCCGACGCCGATCTGGGACAATCCTCCGCCATACCAAGTGTCATTCCACCCAATGAAGACTCGCCCATTGCTTAGGCGGCCAGCCAGGTCGTACCTGTGTGCAAGAGTCGTCCGCCAACTGAAATTATAGGAAATATCGTACCACGTCATTGATCGAGTTGTCGGAATTCCATCCTTCGTTAATATATACGATCCATCCTTACTCATGCACGTCGGCACGGTGCGCTTAACGATATCCGGCGCATTGAAGCGCAGCACGCCCGGAAAGAAAGTATTGTTTGGAAGTCCATCGACATCGAAAGCCGTCACGGCCCATTGACTGTCCTTGTTTACACTGTTTTGAAGTTGTTGGATCGCGTGCCAGGGGACCGTAGGGCACATTAGCCGTCGAATACTGAACTCGATCCAGCTATCGGTAAGGAGTCCGTCGCCTCCGGCGTCGATGCCGATCCCCGTTCCAGCGGCCTTGAATTGCGGTATTACTCGCAATCCACCTCCAGTTGATACCGTCCGACTGCAAGGGTGATATTGGGGGTCGATATAATCGAAAGACCTAATTCGCTCGTCCTCAGTTGGATCGCTAGAGAAGCGAAACACGGTCGGAAGGGGACGGTATATGGCCTCGATAAATGCACCCGCTTGCCCTCGCGGTGAATCCGGTTGCGCATAGCTCGCGCTGGCTTTAATGTCCTTTTTGCTCGCTGCGCCCATCGCTTGGGGGCCGTCCATGATGATCGGCTGCGCGAGCGCAAGGCGAATCGTTTCCATTTCGTCGCCAAATGCACCACCAGCCAGATTGACAATCGACGGAGAAAAGGCAACGACGCGCCGATCGATAGACTTTCGCCGCGCCTCAACACAATAAAAAAACGGCATATCGTGATCGGATGCGGGGAGAACCCGCGTATCGTTCACCGTGTTCCCTGTCACTCTCCCAAGCAGGGCGCAACTAACGACCGGGGCCGCCGTGTACGGCTCGACGTACCACGTAATAACGATTTCCGAGCCGTTCGTAGTGATTCGTTCTTCACGCTCCACGGCTTCAAGTAATTTCACATATTGATCGGCCATTTACATCGTTCCCCCGCTGCCGCGATTTCCGCGAATGACGACACCATCATTCGCAATCGAGCGAAGGTAGCCGCTGATTTCTCGAAGCAGGCGAATGGTATCGTCGTCACCCGGCATACCGCCGGCACTCGCGCCGCCGCGTCCGCCGCCGCCCCCTCCGCCACTTCGCCCGCCCTTTGATCCGCCGCCGTGACTACCACCCCCGCCACCTGCCGCCGCTCCAAGTATCGAACCGACGGCCTTGATCGCCGCCCCCGCCTTGCCGCCTGCCGCACCGCCTGCCGCCTGTGCGGCCGTGGATATTACCGATGCACCCGTCACGTCGCCGCCGCCCACTGCGTTGCCGAGGAAGCCGCCTAACGCCGATCCTATTGCCGCGCCCGGACCGCCTCCCGCAGCGGCCCCGAAAGCCGATCCGAGTACGCTGCCAAGCTGCGCGAAAGCGTTGGCCGTGTTTCTCCGTCGCGCTGCCTTGTCGCTATCGAGAGGATCGGGTTTTTTGTGAGGCTCTTGGGGCGGAGCTCCGGGGGGCGCCCCGCCGAAAGCCTTGCCCCATTTTATTTTAGCCGCCATCGCGGCCATCGTTTCGTCTTGGCTGCCTTCCTCGTTCGCCTCCGGTGGCTCGTTCGCCTCCGGTGGCTCGTAAGCAGGGCCACCCTCCGAACCCATATCGTCGGCCGCCGCCTCTTCCGGCGCGTCGTCCGGGGGTGTCGCTTCCGGCGCGGTGCCGTTCTCGCTTTCGCCTTCTTCCGGCTCGGCCTCTTCACTCTTTTCCGCCGCGTCGTCCTTCTCGTCTCCTTGCTCGTCGCGCGCCGTTGCCGCCTCTTCCGCCGTGGTGATTCTGTCCATCGGCGTGAATTCCGCATCTTCGGCGCGCTTGATGGCTACGATATTGGGCGTTTCGTAGGTTCTCGCTCGAACTGGCTTGTCGAGGTCTTGTTTTTGCGGCTTCTCTTCGGGTGCCTCAAAATGCGCCTTGTATTTCCCTAATTCTTTCGGCGCCAATGCCTCGCCGGTGTCGAGGTGGTAGAGTTCCTGCCATTCTTTTATGACGTTGCCCTCGTCGTCCGTCAATGCGCGAACGCGAATATATTCGCGGTCTTTATTCGCGCCGCGCACCTTGCGGACGAGTTCAGCGGGAAATTCTTTATCGGCCTCGCCAGCGGGCAATTTCACTTGCCCGCCATCCTCTTCCCAATCCTTCGCGAAGTCGGCCTTGACCGCGCCGGGGTTCTGTTGCTTGTGACTTTTCCACGCCTCCTTGAATTCATCCGACTCGATTGCCCAAAGGTAATCCGCCGTAAACTCCGGAGATTTGCCTTCCTCGATCCGCTGTTGATTGACCGAGGATTCGTAGTCATAACCGACCAGCACGCGAGCAATAGCCCGCTTACCGATTCCGCCGGGGAACATCTCGCTGGACTTGATTGACTTGTCGAGCTTAGACCGCGCCCGCAATTTAACTTCGGTATCGGACGCGATAACCAACTGTTGCGCAGTTTGTCCGCGCGATTTCAAGTCGCGTAAGAATTCGCGTACTGTCTTTTGAGAATCGGACACAGCCTAGCCTCCTATTGGAGGCTTTCCGGCCGCTACGCGCATGGCGTTGACTTCTGCGAGCGATGAAACGGTTACGGGCTGCTCGATGAAAGGAATGAGTTGAAGACACACCTCATCCGCGTTGGCGTCAGTAACAAGATCGGGTATTCCCGTCACGGCGTAGGCCGTCGCCTGAATGACGTGCAGACTTGCCCGGACGTCGGCGACTACATCCGCCGGAATGGCCGAGAAGTCCACCCGCTGGACGAACGCACGCACCGCGACGACCTGCAAAGCGAACGGAAGGACGGACACCTTTGCAGCCAGTTCAACGAACGGATTCCAAGCCTTTCGCGCCTCCGCCTGGACGAGGTTGCGTATTGCTTCAAGAAGGTCTGGCGTCAACTGGTGCGCCGGATATTCCTTGCCTTCAACGGTGATCGTGCCTGTTGCCATGAGTTTTACGTGTTCCAGCCGCGAGCGGACAGCTTGCGAAGATATTCGTTGGCCGCAGTGAGTTCTTCGGGGCACAGGAAAATAACGCTGTTGCCACTTCCTTGGATTTGCTGCCGAATCACATCTCCACCCGGGCGGCATGTCGTGCTGGCAACGTCAATCAGGGCCGAGGGCGCGAAGTAGTACTTTTGATCGCTTGCAACGAGCCCGGCTTCTTTGGCCATCGGATCTTCCGTCACGTCACCCAAGTTGAATCGAACGGCTACGCTTTGCGCGTCGTTCAAAAGCTGCTCCGGCGGATGGTCGTAATCGTAGGGGACGGTTGCGGAAAACCGAAAATCATAAGCCACTAGCCGCCTCGTAATGGCCCCGAATGTTCCGCTATGGGTACACTCTGCATTGTGGTAGATGCTTTGCACCTGCCAGTCGGCAACGTCGAAATACTTCCCTGCGGATTGATCGGTTCCGAGGGGATTAACGTAAACCCGCCCGCCGAATCCTCCGATGATTCTCCCGCCCGGTGCAATCATGGCTTATTCTCCGCGTGCGCCTGAGTGTTAAGCCGATAGAAGAATACGACCGTGAACGTCGGTTGCAACCACGTTGGCCACTCCGTTCGCGGTCGCAAGATTTTGGATCGTCATGCCGGTAATCGGATAGTGGCCCAGGGGGTCCGCACCCGATGCCGTCGTCCACAGATAGGGGATTCCGGCAAGCAGGCTGATAGACGTGTTGCCTCCGGTTCCGACGAGAACAATCGTGCAATCAACCGAATCGGAGAGGAGGTACAACAATTGCATTTTGCCGGTGGGGAACGCAACACCCGTAACCGTGTTTGTGGCTGATGCCGCTACCGTCTCTTCAATGATGTCGGCATTGACTCCATTGAGCGTTACGCTCGCCGCCTGGAACGTCGCGCCATTCATTTGCACGGATTGCGTGACGACTGCCTTAACTGATGTTGCCATTTCTGAATCCTTATGCGGGGCCAGCTAGCGGCCCGGTTCCCATTCCCATGATTTGATAATGCAGCACGTCTTGCGCGTCTACCGACTGGCTCGATTCTTCAACGAGTCCATTGCCGGTATACGCCTTGCTCGTCTCGCCAAGCTTGAACGTGCATGCCGCCGGCGTGCCCGTTTCGATGCCGCCCGGAACAACTCCGCCGCTCGCTACTGCCGATGTATCCAACTGCTGATTTGCGTTGGTTATGAGGTCCGCAGAGAAGGACCACGCCGCAAGGATGCGAGCATTGCGAGCCCAACCCTTGCAGCCCGTGTCGGTCGTCGGCACATTGCGAAAATGCTTTCGGACGCTCCATCGAAGAACTGAAAACGTCAACCCGCCGATGGTAACGTCGCCGCCCTGACCGGATATTTCCTTGAAGTCCATGCGTCTATCCTCCCACCGGAACGGGGCCACTTGCCAGCGTCGAGAACGCTACTCGTATCTCGTACCTCATCCGTGCTTGCCAGCCGACAACGACCTTGGCTTTGTTTTCGTCACCGCGACTGAATCCCATGCCGACGAATCGCATCAAACTAAACGGTTCTTGCCCCTGCCAGACGATTGCCTTGAGTGCCGTTTGTGCCGTGCCGATCATTGCGCGATACACTTCCCACGCGACGGGATAGACCGCTGAACCAAGTCCATTGGCCCCGACGTTATCCAGTCTGTGCGAATCGGTTTTTATCACGATGTCGAATCTCAACAATAAATTACTGACGCTTGTCTGGACGATGCTTTCGCCGGTCGATGGCTCAACCGATAACTCCGGCAAGTCCGTATTTGTAAAATCTTCTTTGTCCGGCAAGGGGCGATTTCCGGTAAACTTTATCCGGTTCGGAATCGCTACCAGCCCAATCAGTCCCTCGTGATTTTCCAACACGCTCCATACGCCCCGATACAAGAGGCTGAACGGGTCGCCGCTAGAGTCCGAGTAGTCCGACATAACATCCCAACTATCAGGCTGTCGGCACGGTCAACGTGAATATCGCGGCACCGTTTTTCAAAATCGGCAGCATGGTGTCGCCCGCAAAATGTTGGAGCGTAACCGGGTTTGTCGTGATTTGCGCGTAACTGAACGGCCCGGCAACCATCTGGATGTTGCCCAACACCGCCGAAAGGTCCGCCGCCAACTGGATCGACCGAGGCACGGCAAACGTACCTTCGATGACTTCCCACCAGCCAGAGGCGATAATCTCTTCTTCGCCCGTCGTACCCGCCCGGACGGTCGCCGCCGGATCGGGAGTGAAAACGATGTCTTTCGTGCCAAACCAATCGTGAGAAACTCCGTTTTGATCGTCGAAGAAGGCTTGCTCGACGGGAATCCACTCCAGGCCGCCGAACGAGGAAGGGATTTCCGACGTGGCGAATTCTTCCGCGAGCTTGGACGATCCACGGGCCATCGTTTTGAATTGATCCGTGTTCAGCAGAATTCCCGCAACGTCCTCACCGTAGAAGGCGTACCTGAGAGGGAATCCGGTATCTTTACGGCCCTTTTTCTTGATCTTTTTGATTTGGCCGATGATATCGACGCCGGCCGTCAACCAGTTGGTGAGGATGCCGCCTGCCGTTCCGGCGTGATCGGATGGCACGCCGAAGTTGATCGAAAATCCATTGCCCGCATCCGCGCCCGGAGGAAGCAAATTTCCGTCTTCGTCGAAGGCGATGCCGCCCGTCGCCAGGGCCGAATAAATCGCCGACATGCGGAGATTGCGGAAGCGCGTCCCGAATACATCGAGCTGCCGATTGATCGTGTCTTTGGCCATCTGCTGCCGCATGAGACCGTTGCCGTCCTCGCTGATGAGCAACTGCAAGACGTTCGGGTCGTGCGAGATATCCTCGAATGCGTGCAAGAGCGTCACCGGCGTTGAGCCGATGCCCGCCTTGACGGCGTGCTTGGCGGGCGCACCGTAGCGGTTAATCGTGGCCGCTTGCCGCGTTCCCTTAGTCCGAAGGTACTCGCCGCGATTTCCCTCGGTCGTCCGCGTTGCCGTGGTGAATCCGGTGGGAATCACGTCGTCCGGGACTCCATTAACCACGTCCGTGACGCGGCCAATGAGATTGCGCGAGGCTAGAATTTCTTCGACTGCCTGATAACCCATGGTGGGGAACCTTTCTCTAATCGATCAAACTTTATATTTTTGCTCGTGCTAACAGGGCGCGATTAAACCGCGTCGGAAAAAATGAAATCGCCGTTGGCGTTCAGTGCCGCCTTGACCCAAGCCTGCAAAGAGGAATCAGCCGGATAATTGACGATACCCGTTACATCCACTTGGCCACCAACCGGGATGCGGGGGAACTCGACCACCTGACCCACGCCGCCCAGGGCAACATGGATACCGTCTTCCTTGTCAACGAACGTGCGGATGACTTGGGTGCCATCGGTAGGCATGACCAGTGACGCAGTGACGGATGCCGTTCCGGTCGCGGTAATCGTGATCGCACCGGTCGAGGTGTTGACCGCCGAAAAAGTGACCGTTTGACTGGCCACCGTACCGGAAGCCGCCGGCGGCCCCACCAGCGTAAGCGTACCGCTGCTGCCGATGCGGCGGACGATTTCCACCGCCGTGGCCACCGACACCGCAAGGGTTGTCGCCACCGTGGTCAAGGCCGACGTCGTTAGGCCGAGAATCGCAGGAGCGTAAGCATGGCCACTGGTGACCTTGCCCAGCAACAGACCGCATTGCAGCGTGTCTTCGTAACCGACGTTCAGCGGATCGCGTGCCTTGTTGCCGTCGATCTTGCCGTTGGCTCCAGCCGCGTACTGCACGCCGGTGATGGTCTTCCACACCTTGCGATAGCCAGCCTGGATTGTGGCACCGATGCCTGGAAGGCTATTTGTTACTTCTTGACGAAATGCCATGATTATTGCTCCGCGACAAACTTAATGATTCTGAATCTGAATTTAGGTTTTCAACAGCCTACTTTTTTGACCGTCGTGCGCGTGCGCTGGACGGAAGACATAAGGCCATGTCGGCATCGCGTTCCGCCTTGGCCTTGGCCTCTGCGGCGGGGTCGTTGTAGGGATTTGCCAGGACCAATCGCCCGGGTACTTGCGGGCCGGTCGATTCGTGCGTAAGGCTCACGTTTTGATTGAGGATTTCCATCGTCTCGTCAAACGCGGTGCCTACGGATTGATTGGAGAGGGCCAGAACCACGGCCTTTTCTCCGGTGTATCGAGCCATCAATTGATTCTTTTGCTTGGGGCCGATCTTGCCATCATCGAACAGCCCTTCGATTCGCATCGTGCGGTTTTCGTTCGATAGCCGAACCATTTCGCGATGCAACGGGTTGCTCATTGAAACCGTGGATTGATTGCCCATAGCTGCTTGACGCGGTTCGTACTCTCGTTCTTCCCCGTCGCCGCCGTCGGACGTGGTGCCCTCGAATATCCGCAGGGCCGCGTCGATCTTGCCGGCCATTTCCTTGGCCAAAGCAACCTTCTCGCGCTTCTCGGACGCCTCACGAATTCGAGGCAAATACTCGTCCTCGATCGCGCTGAGGATTAGATCGAGCGTGCCATTCTCGCCGTCGCCATCGCCATCGGCATTGATATCGCCGGCCGTCGAGCCGCCTACCGTTCCCGGATCGCCCACGCTGCCGTCGAGGGCTAGCCGATGGCGTGCGTTGCGATTGATTTTTACAGGTCGACCAAAGGTTTTTGGCATGATTCGACTCGCTAGTATTGCTTTAGTTTTCGTTCCGTTGCTGGCCGCGATCGTCAATCGTTTCAGTCCCGGAATTCTTGGGTCTGGCGTCAAGGCTACATGGCGAATCGGCCATTGGTACCGCTTGCCAAATGTATCTTCCCAATCCGGCTCCGCGTAAATGCTCACGCTGTTGCTGGCTGCGATTTTCGGGGCATCGTGCCCGTACAATTCGCACTCGAATTCCAGCGAATTCTTGTTTGCCATCATCGCCGTTACGAATCCATGATTCGCCTCGGCGTCGTCGGCGCGACTATGATTTCCGGGCATCGGGACGTTTATTCCACGTTCCCGAAACTCATCAAACTCGGAGGCCCATCGTTGCAGCGTGCTTGGCGTAACGCTGAATGTCGTACCGTCCGCCGTCGAGTAGTTTCCGCACCGAATCAATTCGCCGCGAAACCGATAGACCGGAACTCCGTTTTCGATTCGTACCGGCTTCGCGCTCGTTGGCCGCAAAGCCGAATCGAGTGCAATTACCGTCGCTTGTCGAAACGTATCAGTCGTTGCCACCATGAAGGTGAACGATAGACGATGGCGAGTAGAGGCGTAAAGAGATTGGTGCGCGGAATGTATCAGAACGTCGCGGAATGTACTAGAATGACTTACCCCATTCGTCTATTGTCATTGTCGGCGCGTCGTCGCCGGGGATAACGTCGGCTTTCAGGATCGAGAAGAAACCGCCGCCCAGTTGGCAGTAATAATTGGCAATGGCGATAATTGCACATTCGCCCTCGTACCTATCGTTCCAGGTCAAGATTCGCCATGTTACTTGCCCTTGTTGCTCAATGCCACGCGCACGGCCTGGGGGTCGAATTTAAGATTCCGCAATCCCGGCTTCGCCGCCGGAAGTCGGCCATCTTTGACGGCACGGCGCACCGTTCGCGGGTCAACATCGAGTGCCCGCGCTAGCTCAATTGTGCCGACGTATATCTGCTTGTTCGCCATCGCTGTTAGCTCCGGGGTGGGACGCATGGGGTGGGGTTATTCGCCGTGGACACTTCGCCAAGTCTTGATGTTGCTCACGGCGTCCCGTATTGGCTCCGGGAAGGCCGCAAATGCTTTCGGGTCGTAATACTTGATCGCGTGAACCTCCGCAAAGCACTCAGAGATAAGGCGGGATCGTTCATCGTAGTCAAACGCATCGCGCGGCGGCTTGACGTTGACCATTTTCGATACCTTGTCAACGACTTCGGGATTATCATCAAGGGCTTTTGCGAAGTCGCGCATTTTGCTATCGGGCACGAATCGCTTCAAGGCATGGCCAATCTCGTGCATCACCACGCGCCCTATTCCCGCCTCTGCTCTTGCAGGCACTTTCGATGCCGCGATTACTTCGGCTGTCTTGCTGTGGATCAATAGCGTGCCATCGACCATACCGGCGGACCAATTTTTAGGCTTGCCATCGCCCGCTTTCTTCTCAATGCAAATGTTCTTTATGCCAGCCAATCGCATCGCTTCGTCAATGATCGGATTCGACAACGCTTCCTCGATTGCGGCTTGCGTGCGTTTTGAGACTTTTTCAATCAATCCCCGCTCTTGCGTCGTTATGGGATATCGGCCAATCTGGCCCTCGATCAACTCGCCATCTGGCCCGAACTGCGATTTCCAATCTCCGGAGCCGCTTGACATTGGATTGCTAGGGGTTGCCTGCCACTCCACAGGATCGGTAGGCCGTTCCCCCTCCTCCGTCAAGTCCCGCTGCCCCGGCAGGGCATCCATCCCGCCGATCATCTTCGTTTGCCGCTCGTTCGCCGGGATAGCCTTAGCCTTGGCAACGTCAACGCCCGATGGCCCTGACGCTGGCTTCACGCCGTCGATAAATGATCGTTGCCCCTTCGCTGGCTTTGCGGTCGGTCCCCCTCCCTGCTTGCCCGATCCGCCGCGTGCGAACTCCCCGCCTTTGTCTCGGGGGTGCTTCGTTTCGTCGAAAAGCCCCATTTGGCCCGCCAAGTACAAGGCGATGCCGGTTCTTTGGCCGTTGGAAAATTCGCCGTAATCGTGCGTCGGCTCATCGTTCCGGGAATGATTGTGCAAATAATCCGCGGCGTCTCGAAGGTTGTCCGAATCGTGCAGCTTTGGCAGTACCGCCTTGCCTTCTCGAATCAAATCCCAAAGCGGTGAAACGTGGTCGATGGTATCCTCGCCATCGCTGACGCTTCCTAAAATGTCTGGGTATTGGTGGGCCAGTTCGCGGGCGATGGTGTCGAATTTCTTAACTTTCGCGCCCGTGACGCCCCCAACCCGCGCCGAATTGAAATCGTGCCCCTTGTTTTCCATGCGCGAAATATCGCGCATGGTCAAGCCAGTTGCCTCCCGTGCGTGCGCCTTGGCCGCTTCTCGGTACAGGATCGGCTCTAGCTTCTGTGAGTGCATTTCGCGGGCGACTTCCGCCAGTTCGTCCGGGTCAACGCCGTGCTCCTTCGCCGCCTCGTGGATCGCGGCCCCGGCCACCGTCTTGGGGTTGACCGCCGAGACATGCCTGGGCGGTGCGTTAGGGTTCGTGTTCTCCTGCGACTGGGGATTGCTGCGGGCCTTCCTTTGTGCCTTGAGCGGAAGGGCCTTTTGCTCCGCCGCCGGTAAATGGTCCTGAAGGTGGCGGACGTTCTTTCCCTTGAGGCTCGCCGGTCCCTTTTGAATCGTGCCGTCGCTGCCGATGAATACGTGCGCTCCGCCTCCCTCGTGTCGATCGCCACCGATGGTGATCCAGCGGCCAGCCGACGGCTTTCCGGCCAATCTCAGCCGGCTGTTCGGATTGGAACCGCGAGCCAGGGAATCTTGCAATCCCTGCGGGGCATTGCGACCGCTGTTTTGCTCGTGCGATATCCTGCCCGTGGTCGGATCGACGTAAGCTTGCATGATGTCCGAGTCGCCGCCACCGCCCTGCACGCCGGACCCCTTATCGTCGGCGTCGATTCCCGGAACCGCTGGAATTCCAAGTTGATCCCGGATGGCCGACATGTCTAGCTTGGCAATTTCCTCCGGCCCGCATTGACCGCCCAGCACCGCTTGATAAACGTCGCGCAATAGGGCCTTTTTCGTATTGCCAATCGGCGATGCTACCAGTCTCACCGTGCCGCGTGCCTCCTCGCCAAAATTAACGACTAGCATTTGGTCGACGGCCTGCCGGTTGAGGGCAGTCACAATCCGTCCATGCTCCACGTCCGGAACGGTGAACCCGATATCTTGATGCGCTTCCGCCTCGGCTAGCGTGCCGTGCGAGCCCTCAAGGGCCGATCTTTCCGGCATAAGCAACGACCGGCAAAGCAGCTTGTCGAGATAGGCCAGCCCATCAACGAAATTCTGTTGCTGCGCCCCGCCCTGGTCCATGATCCAGATTTTCCAGCCTGGATTATCCGTGTTTAACTGCGCCATGGAAGCTGCGATATCACGCGGAATCGCAACACCGCCCGCCGATTCCAACGTCTGCAACACGCGGGCCGCGATGGTTGCGTTGGGCTCCATTATCCCGAGGCTGTTACGGGACGACCCTAGCGGATACTCAACGACGATGTGGCAGCCCGCTATTTTTTTGTCGTATCGCCGCGCGCCCGCGTTGCATTCCATCCACCAGTCGTAAGCCTTGCGGGTGTTTTCCAGCAACGGTATTCCGTAGAGCATCGAACCCTCTACGCGAAAGCCGACGTGCAGGGCGTTCGCCAGTCCGATATCGACGCCGATTTGCCGGAAGCCGATGAAACTTCCCTTGTGGCCGATGCAGATTTCCGTGATATCGTGATAGAGCGGCTTCAGGCGGGTAATCGTCAAGTACCCGTCCTTGCGCTCGTAAATTTTCTCAAAGGGCGCGTATCCGAAATCAACATTGCCGTAGTAGCAGGCATTCGCCAGGTAGTCGTCACGCAAAGGCATGAACGTTTTTTCGATGAGGTCGATCCACTTGGAATCGACGCCCCTGTCTGCCTCTACGGACCATTCGCCGGCCAAGATCGGTGCGCATGTCAATTCACGCGCCAGGGCAATTGTCGGATGCTTGCGGATCTCTCGGTAGGTGGCGTAGGTCGATGGCACGGCTGCCCACCGCATTACCCAAGGCGACGTTATAACCGCCTGAAAACCGGTCTGCTCGCCTTCGCGCAAAGGTGGCTGGCCGCGCTCAAGCGGTTGGTATTCGGTGTTGACGAGATTTGTTCTGCTCATTCGTTCATGACCCTTCGCTCATTGTAACGACCGACTCCGCTTCGTCCATCCTCATACGGATCGGGAACAATCGGTAGACGATGTACCCCCAGCCGTCGCTGATATGGCCCGAAAAAGGCAACTTCTGCACTTCGCGCGTGCCGGTTTTATAGGCAAGTGTCTCCATGTCGGAAATAAAATGCGTACATTTCGGGTCTATAAAAGCCCGGCATTCGTTGGCCGCGTTACACAACAGCGCATTACATGCCGCGTAACGATCTTCTAGGGCCGGATTGCTCGATGTGTAGTGCATGGTCCGCCCCATCTTGATGAACCGCTCATCGTTATTGATCGTTGCCAAATCGGTTTGCGTGGCACTCGTCTTGCGAGCACGCGCCCAATTGGAATCGCCGTAAAACTGCCAACTGCCGCGATGCCCCGCGTATCGACTAGCGAGAACGTCGAGTGCCTCGACAGTTCCCGTGTTGCGCAGCCATAACTCATCAAACGCCTCTAGTCGGTTGCCAAAACGATGGCACAAAATCCACGCCATCGGGTCCATGTTGAAGTCCTGGCCGACCAGGATAGGTGCATCGGGCCGGTAGGCACATGGCCGCACGTTGTATTCCCGATCAAATGCATGAAATACGGCACCGCCCGCCGATTCCCAACATGCCCCATACTGCTCATTGAAGTCCTTGGGGTCCAGCGTTTCGCGTGCCTGTTGAATCACATCCGCCGGCAGGATATCCCACGATGGCCACGAAAACGCCTCGCCGTCTGGGTACTCACTGCGTCGGCACCGTTCGCAAAACGCGCGGAACCATGCCGCTCCGCACCCTTGCCGCGATGGCTTGCCGATGAGCCAGCACCAGCCGGCGCGATTGACTCCATTTTCAACCGTGTCTAGCGCGGGCCTAACGTGCAAGTCGAAGCAGCCCGGCCGTTGGTCGCTCATTTCATCGAGCACGCCGCCATCCCAAGGCGAGCCCTCGATTCGTGATGGTTCGTCCATACCGAGAAGAAACAGCGTGGAACCGAATATCGTCCTAACCCACAATTCGCCTTGCGAAATATCATCGATCCAGTATTTAGGAATCAAACGCTGAAAATCGATCCATGCAACGCGCTTGGCCCAATCCCGCGTAGGCAGGCCGTAGAAGTACCGTGGATCGGGCCACGGCTTTTTTTCGCGCAAGGACCGCACTATTTTTCTTTTTGCAATGTCGGTCTTACCGCTCCGCCTCCCGGAATCCATAGCTATGAAACGCGATTGGGACGTAATGGCCTTGACCTGCTCGTCGTGATGCGCGAGCGGCCACCATCGCGGCGTAGGCCCGACTTGGCGAGCTTCGCCCCACGAATCATCTACGGGCCTATTCGGCGTCGGTCGAGCTGCTGCAATCATGTCCGTTTTGGCTCAGTTTCCCAAAGGCTCCATAAACTTTCGAGGGCGGCAGCATACTGGCATCCATCGCGGCAACGTCGTTAGAAATCTTGTCCGCCTGATGGATGATGGCCGTTTGTTGCGTGATATTTATCTGCGTTCCCGATTCGCCCGCCTGATACCGTTCAGTTTCGATATCCACCTTCGCAAAGACCGCCACCGCTTGTATGATCTTGGCAATCGTGCTGGCCTTAATGCCATCACCGTCGATCAACTCTTCTGTTTTTTTGTACACCTTATCGGCGAGCCGTTGCGGGATTCCTCGCTGGCGTGCGCGTGCGACCATTGCGATCATTTTGGCATCGGCCCGCAAGTGTGCCGAGTCTCCGCATATCTTCGCTGGGTCGCGTTCGCCGTGCGGTTCGTCGTTCACTTCCGGCTCCTATGGTACGGCAAACCCTGCCGTGCCGTCATCGTCTCCATACCGTCGCCGCGTCGGTTGGCCGGTGGCGAAAGGCGCATTCGTGCCCCCCTGCTCGCCGTCGTTTATCGCCGCATCTAATTTGATTTTGTTCGACGCGATTCCCGCCAGGAACTTCGCTGCGGCCTCGCGTCGATATTGGTATCGATCCTCAATTTCTCCCGTCTCCGGGTTGCGGTCGATTGCGCCGCGCGATGAATATAAATCGCAGCCGGCCAAGTTGGCGGCCAGCTTGACGACCGTTGCGGCCGACTGTCCAAGTTTCAGCGGGATGGAATATCGAGTATTCTCGCGCAGACAATCGTTGATGTAGGACGTTGACCACGCGATAGCCTCCGCGATCCGAGTGGAAATACTGGCCAGCCCCTCCGTACTTGCCGGATCGAGTCCGTCGAGTAGCGACCACTTTTTTATATTTTCGACGCCGAAAATAATCTCCAGGTCGTGCCGCATGCAGTACATATCGCCCGTAATCGTGTAGTAGATCGGCGTTCCGTCCTCCCTCGCCGCGTAAACAAGCCCGCTGTCGGTGATCTTCAAGTGAACCGTTGAGGTTCCAAGCACCTTGATCGCAACGGCGATTGCTATGGCTGTTGTATCGACGGTGG
>JANXOJ010000499.1 GCA_025353625.1 Planctomycetota bacterium
CTTTGAACTGGCCTTGGATAAACGTCCGGTAGCACGCGACGGAGCCAAGGCCGTCGAGATCGCCCGCCGCGTCTGCGAGTTGACCCAGTGGCAGAACCTGGATGCCCTCGATATTCTGGCTGCGGCCTACGCGGAAACGGGAGACTTCGCTCAGGCCGAGGCGATGATTCGCAAGGCGATGGAACTGCCCTTGGGCAAATTGCCGACAAACATTGCGCCGCTGGAAGACCGCCTGCGACGTTATAAGGCCCATAAAACAATCGGCTTGCCCGCGCCTTCGCCGCCAGTTTTGTCGCCAACGGCCTCACCCTAACGCGGCAGTTCGCGGCGATAGGTGTCGCTCTCGGCAACAACCGCGTCCAAGCGAACATCGTGCGGCATCATCGGCACCTCGTCGAATATCTGGCAGTC
This sequence comes from Planctomycetota bacterium, assembly GCA_025353625.1. Taxonomy (GTDB): domain Bacteria; phylum Planctomycetota; class Planctomycetia; order Pirellulales; family Thermoguttaceae; genus JANXQG01. The sequence goes on from JANXOJ010000499.1 coordinate 412, forward strand.
GAACGCCACGCCTGCCAACAGGGCGTCGGGTCTCGCGCAACGAAGCAACCGATCGAAATAGCCCTTGCCATATCCCAACCTGCCGCAGCGAGCGTCGAATGCCAGTCCGGGAATGACGAAAAAGTCCAACTCCTCCGTCGCCGCGCGACTGCGATCGTCGCTGCGAAGTTCCAACTTCGGCTCGGGTATTCCCAACGTGCCGGGGGCCAAATCGTCAAAACTCGTCAAATGAAAGAGCTTGAGATCGTTCGCCTCGCAATACGGAACGAAAACCCGCTTGCCAAGTTCCCAACTCTTGACCATGAACGCGCGCGTGAGCACTTCGCTGCGAACGCTTACGTAGCACAGAACCGACCGAGCCGCCGCATACTCCGGCAGTGCCGCCAGTCGCGCAAAAACTTGGCCGCTTCGGTCAACGGAGTCTGCAAGATGGAGCCGCCGCAGATGGGCCTCCGCCCTTAGTAAATGCTTTTTCCGTATTGCATCATCGGAGTGTTGCATAAGCTTTGCGGAAAAAAGCGGGCCGCGTCCGGTCGGGCGCGGCCCTGAGCATGTTTCGCCCCAAGGTACACCTGTTGGCTGGTAATGCCCTTGAGGAGGAGGAAACAGCTACTATTATCTTAACCGCCCGCGGCAAATCGTCTATCACCCAAATTGGGAGGCAAGGCACGCTCGACGGGCGAATTCGCCAAACGTCCGCCACATCTCCGCCACAGTCCTACCGCATCTCGCGTTCCGCTGCAATCACCTTGGCCAGCCGCCGAGCGTGTCGTTCGGCACCGCTATATTTGGCCGCAAGAAATGCTTGCACCACTTCCCATGCCAACGCACTGCCGACGATCCGCGCCCCCAAGCAAATGACGTTCATGTCGTCGTCCTCGACGCCTTGACGGGCCGAAAACGTGTCCATAATCAGTGCCGCCCGCGCACCGACAACCTTGTTGGCCGCCACGGTCGCCCCCACCCCGCTGCCACACACGGCAACGCCGCGCTCGACCTGCCCGGCCGCAACGGCCCGCGCCATAGGGATAACAAAATCCGGGTAATCGTCGCCCGAATTGAGCGACAAGGCACCAAAGTCAACGAGCTCGTGGCCAGCTTGTCGCAACAAGTCGGCCAGCGGTTGCTTCAATATAAATCCGGCATGATCGGCGGCGATTCCAAGACGCATGGCTCTTCTCGATAGGCGGAAATGGATGATAGCCCGAAGGCGACCACCCATTATGGCAACCCGCATTCCGAGCCGCAAGGCGTAAAAAAACAAATCGCTTGACAAATCGGTAAATCTTGAAAGAATGTCCGATGGAGGCCGCGCGCGTTCAACCGGGAACGAGCGGAACTATTTGTTGTCTGAACTACTTGCTTTCTAACGTTCATGGGATCGGCCATAGTCCCCGCCTCGGTTGGCGGGCACGGTGCATCCGTCGTGCATGGCTTGGCGATCAACGACCAAACGGCTATCACGGTTATCAACGACCGGCGGCGTTTGGCCGTGGACATTCGATCGGAAGAAATAGTATGGAACGCATATACTTCGTTAAATTGATTGCGGTAGGTTTCGTCGCGTTGAGCGGCCTTTCATCTTACGCCATTGAACGCAATGAACCCGCCA
>JANXOJ010000507.1 GCA_025353625.1 Planctomycetota bacterium
ATGCCGCAGACGGAAGAAGCCATCAGCCACGCTCGTGCCGCTGGAGTGCCGATCGTCGTCGCCTTGAACAAGATCGATCTACCGGGCGTGAACATCGATCACATTTATCAGCAGTTGGCGACGAACGAATTGTTGCCCAGCGAGTGGGGCGGCGAGACCGAAGTCGTGAAGACCAGCGCAACGAAGGGCACCGGCATGGACGACCTCCTCGTCACCTTGCTGACGGTCGCCGAATTGCACGAGTACAAGGCCAATCCGAATCGCCCCGCGAACGGCACTTGTCTGGAAGCCGAAATGAACGAAGATCGCGGTGTGATTGCCAAGTTCCTCGTGCAGTCGGGCACGCTGCGGCCCGGCGATGTGGTCGTTTGCGGCTCGGCCTTTGGCCGCGTCAAGGCGATGTACGACACGCTTAATCCCTATAAGAAATACGACGAGGCCGGCCCCTCCATGCCGGTCAATATCACCGGCCTGAGCGTCGCCCCCGGTGCCGGCGACCGCTTCTACGTCTTGCCCGATATCACCGAAGCACGCAGCTTGGCCGATCAGCGCGCTCAAATTGCCCGGCAGCGCGAGCTGAGCGGCGGTTCTCGCGAACACGTTACGTTGGAGAACCTGTTCGAGCGGCTGGGCGAGATGGACGACTTGCAAACGCTCAATATGATTTTGCGGGCCGACGTTCGCGGTTCGATCGAGGCCATAAAGAAAGAGATCGGCAAGCTCACGCATCCCGAGGTTCAGATTCGCATCCTCCAGGCAACGGTCGGCGGCATCACCGAGGCCGACGTCCATTTGGCCGATGCATCGGATGCCGTGATTATCGGCTTCAATGTCGTGCCCGATGAAAAGGCGCGGGTCTTGGCGGACAACCGGGGCGTGCAGGTTCGCCGTTACGATATCATTTATCAAGTGACCGAAGACCTGCGAGCCGCCTTAGAAGGCATGCTTCGTCCGGAGAAGCAGGAGAAGGAACTGGGTCGCGCTTTGGTGCAGCAGGAGTTCCGCATCAGCCGGCTCGGCACGATTGCGGGCTGCCGCGTCCTGGCCGGCACGATTGCCCGCGATTCCCGCATTCGCGTCATTCGCGACAATCGCGTGATCGGCGACTACCCGATCGAAACCTTGCGTCGCGAGAAGGACGACTCGCGCGAGGTTCGCGAGGGGCTGGAGTGCGGCATCAAGCTGGTGGGCTTCAACGACGTCAAGCAAGGCGATGTTTTTGAGTCTTACAAGATTGAAGAGGTCAAGCGAACCTTTGCCGAATCGGCGGCCACTTAAGAGAATCATGTCGTCACGTCGCGTTCAAAAAATTTCCGAAGCCATTCGCGAAGTCGTCAGCATGGCAATCCTGACGGAGCTTCAAGATCCGCGCGTTCGCGATGTTACCGTGATCGGCGTTGAAGTCGCCGGCGATCTCCGCCACGCCAAGGTGCTGGTCTCGGTGATGGGCGATGAGACGCGACAAAACTTAACGCTTCGCGGGCTGCAAAACTCAGCCGGGTTCCTGCAAGCTAAGATCGCCGAGCATCTCGATCTCCGCTATACTCCGCGACTGACCTTCGTGCTCGACCAGGGCGTGAAAAAATCGATCGCCGTGGCCAAGATTTTGCGCGACGTGCTGCCCGGCGACGAGACGAATGAAGCAACTACCGACGACGCGTCCGTTTCTCCCTTGGAAGCGGAAGCTTCGTCGATCGACTCAGCCCCCCTTGCCGCATCATCGCTCGAGGGTGCCGCGTCGCTGCCTTCGCACGATTCCACATCGCTTTCCTAACACCCTGATTTTTGCAACGAACGGTCAATCGCATGGCATCCGCAAGTCGCTCGGCACAGTTTGCCAAAATCCACAAAGTCGTCAAGAAACACTACAAGCCCGTCCTGCCGCCGGAAGAACGGTCGGTGCTGGAGCATCTGCTTTTTGCAAGCTGTCTCGAGGACGCGCGCTATGAGGCGGCGGAAGAGGCGTTCGGGGCGTTGGGCGAGGCGTTTTTTGATCGCAATGAAGTCCGGGTGGCGTCGATCTCCGAGCTTGCCGAAGTGATGGCGGCCCTTCCCGATCCTCGTGCGGCCGCCAATCGCATCAAGCGTATTCTCCACGGCGTCTTCGAGGAACTTTATTCCTTCGACCTCGAGGACAAGCGCAAGAAGAACCTTGGCCCCACGGTCAAATGGCTGGAAAAGCTCGATGGCACGAGCCGCTTCTCGGTCGCCTACCTCATTCAAGCAGCCTTGGCCGGCCACTCGATTCCCATCGATGCGGGCACGATGTCCGTTTTTCGCGTCCTCGATCTGGCAACCGAGAAGGAGGCCGCCGCCGGTGAGGTGCCCGGCTTGGAACGCGCCGTCTCGAAGAGCAAAGGGATCGAATTCGGCTCGTTGATTCATCAACTGGGTGCCGACTATCTGGCCAATCCGTTCTCGCCGCAGATTCGTGAGATCATCGTATCGATCGATGCGGACGCCGCCAAGCGATTCCCGCAACGGCGCCAACCTCGACCCGAAGCGCCGGCACCCGCACCGCGCCACGCTGCGACCGCGGAGGCTGCTTCCGCCAGCAGCGGTCGGAAGAAGAAGGGCGACGCTTCCGCCCCTGCTAAACCCGTGGCTGAAGCCAAAGCAGCCGACGCCAAATCGACCGCCGCAAAAGGCAACGAGCATAAGACCACCGATGCCAAGGTTGCCGATGGCAAGTTTTCCGATGGCAAGAAGTCTGCTGCCCCAGCGGGCAAGAAGTCGGCGGAGACAAGCCACGAGCCGGTTCCCCACGCCAAATCCGACAAGTCCGAGAAGCATGCCAAGCCGGAAGGCAAGTCCGAACGAGAGAAAGGCGAGAAGTCCGATAAGCGGTCCGCCAACGACGCAAAACATTCTGCGGCTACTGAAGCACTCGGCAAGCGCAAGCCGCGCTAGAGTCCGATAAATTACGGAGTCATTTCGCTCCGCGAGATGCCGAGCGGTCGGTTTCTTGAACGGACCAAAAAGCTGCATCGCTTCCAACCGCGCAAAGCACCCTTCCACATGGCAATACCGTTCGGTCGCTATCGAGCTTGCTGCCCTCTTCGCGTCGCGGCGATTCTTGCGTCGGCCGTGCTGCTCCCTGCCGCCATCGCATCGGCGTCCCCCGCGCCGCTGACGACCGATGAAATGCCGACGCGTTTTTCTGCTCGGCACGCTCGCGGCGAAGCGGAAGACGATCGCGTCGAGGCCCTGGCGCGATTCGCCGCAGCGCGCACCTATCAACAGCACGGCGACTTTACGCTTGCACTGGAGCACTACGCCAGGGCCTTCCGTTACGATCCGGCAGCGACCTCCGCCTCCAGTGCCATCGTATTGCTGGCGGTCCATCAGAAGCGGCTGCCGATGGCGGCTCGATACGCTTTGAAAGGGGTCGACGCGGACGAAGTGGGCGCCGCAACATTGCGTCGCGTGGCGGTCTATTTGACCGATCAAGGCGACTATTTGCATGCGATTTCTTTCTACGAGAAGGCACTCGCTGCCGTCGATGAGGATCGCGACGATGTACGCAACGATGTACGCAACGAGGCTTTTGAGAAAATCCGCAATGCGAGCGGTTTCAAGTACGTTCCAAAACCGCGCGCCAAAGAAAAAGAAGAAGCAACGGACATCCTCCTTCGCTTGGAATTAGGCCGCCTTTGCCACTTGGCGGAAAAGTACCCCAAAGCGGCGGTCCAATTTGCCCACGTGATCGAAGCCTTGGAGCATCCCGAGCGGTTTGGCATTGATGTCGAGGGGAAGAAGGTCATTTTTGGCGATGATCCCGGCTTGGCCTATGAACTATTCGGCGAGGCGTTTCTGCTTTGCGATCGCTACTCCGACGCCGAGTCCGCTTATCGCAAGTCGCACGAGTTGGCCCCCAACAAGACGCTGCTGAGCTATAATCTCGCCCGCATCGCGGCACGTCGAGGTAGGGCCCAAGAGGCCCTCGCAGGTCTCAATGCCTACTTCAATGACCATCTGGCCAGCGAAGGCCCCACGCCCTATCTCCTGCTGGCCGACGTTCTTAAAAAGCTCGGCAAGCAGAACGAATTGCTCGATCGCTTGCAGAAGCTGCTCGTTGCCGATCCAACGAACGTTCCGCTGGGGCACTTCCTGGCTGCCGAGTATCTCAAGGCCGGTCAGACCGACAAGGCGGAATCGCTCTATCTCGCGTTGATGGAGAAAAGCCCCACATCGATTGCCCTCCGCGACCTGGCCGAAATCTATCGAAAGAGCCGCCAATACACCAAGCAGTTAGGCATCTTGGGAAAGATCGTGGCCGCCTACGGCACGCCGGAGCCGCCAGGGTTCGACGCTGCCCACAAACTGGATGCGGCCGAACTGCGCGGCCTGATCGAGGCCGGTCGCACCAAAGCCACAGTCGCTCCAAGTAAGGCCGACTTCCACGAATGTCTCGCGCTGGGGATGCTCGCCCAAGAGCGGAAGCAGTACGAGACGGCGTCCGAGTTCTTTGAACTGGCCTTGAAGGCCAATGCCGCGAAAGCATCCGAAGTCTTGCTCACCTGGGGAATCGGCTCGCTGCTCGACGACCGCTCCGCGGAGGCCGCCAAGATTTTTCAGCGCGGCATCGACGTGCATGCCCTCCCCAAAGACAATCCAGTGTTTCAATTCTATCTGGCCGGCGCGCTGGCCATGTGCGAACGCGGCGACGAGGCATTGGCCGCCGCCAAAGAGGCTGCCGAAAAGAAACCCGACTCGGCCCGATTCGCCAGCCGCGTTCCGTGGATTCTCTATCGAAATAAGCACAACGACGAAGCCCGCAAGGCTTATGAAGCAATTGTTGCCCGTTTTGACGGCGACGTTCAATCGTTTGAAACCCGCGAAATCCTTCGCGAGGCTCGGCTGACGTTATCGAGCCTTTGCGTGCTCGTCAAGCGGGTGCCCGAAGCCCAGGAGTGGCTCGAACAGGTTCTCGACGAATGCCCCGACGACGTCTCCGCCTCGAACGACCTCGGCTACCTTTGGGCCGACGAAGGCAAGCACCTTCAGCGGGCGCGGCGAATGATCGTTACGGCGGTGGCTGCCGAACCGGAGAACCGTGCCTATCGCGATAGCCTAGGCTGGGTGCTCTTTCGGCTGGGACGCCATGCCGATGCCGTCGTCGAATTGGAAAAAGCAATCGATCCCAAACAGCCCGACGGTACGGTCCTGGAACATTTGGGCGACGCGTGCGACAAACTGGGGCAACGCGATCGAGCCGTCTCGGCCTGGAAGCGGGCGAAAGATGCCTTCGTAAAAGAGAAAGAGACCGATAAAGTCCGCGCGATTGAGAAGAAACTAAGCGGGACTTGACTTGCTTCCGGAATGCACACTCGGCCATTTTAAGTGCAACCGCGTTAGCAATCGGACACCATCGCAGACGATACGATTGCCGGAATTTAACTGCGAATCTCCCGCCGGTCAACAGGCGAACTGCAAAGCCCAGATTTTTGTGGTGCAGGCGGCTCGCCAGCAATTTTAGTGG
>JANXOJ010000522.1 GCA_025353625.1 Planctomycetota bacterium
GCTATGGAACCGCACGGAGGAGACCCTCGTGGCTTTCGAGGCCGGCGACAAACAGCCGACGATCGGCGTTGCCTGGGAAATTCTCATCGAGGCCCTGCTGCGTCCCCGCTCCGGCGAGCCTCATCGACCGGCCGCGATCCAATTCCGCCGCAAGTCCTTCTGGAAGAATTGGAATCGAAAACTGAAAGATATCCATATCGCCTCCGACGTCGTGGAAGAGCTCGACGGGCTCGACCAGGTGCTGGAAACCTTGATTCCGGAGTCGCCTGCCGTGCGGCGCATTCTCGACAAGCCGGAAACCCCAGTATCGATTTCCATCATGGAGCTGGCTGCCCTGCCGCAACAGCCGGGCGAAACCTGGCAGGCCGACGTCCGGCTGCTGCCGGGTTGGTTGGAGCAGGCGGGCGAACTCTGCCGCCCCTGGGCTTCTCTCGTGGCTAACTGCGAAGAGCATCTCGTGCTGACGCAAAATATGACGGTCGAGCAGCCGCCGGAACATTGGATTTGGAAAAACATCGTCGATGCCATCCATCGACCGATGATGGGCGACCCCCATCGCCCGGAAGTCATTGAGGTCGCCACGGCGGCGATTCAATCGCAGTTGCAAGAGCCTTTGGATACGATTGGAGTGCGCTGCATCGTCTCCTCGCGGCTGGAGCAGATCGATGAGATTTTCCGCGAATTGGGCAAGTTCCTTTCCGGCGGCAATGCCTCGCCCCCGCTGGTTGAAGTGCCCGGCGTGCGGCTGGAGCAAGTTCACGGCTTCTACGATGCGGCCTACGAATTCTATCGTGCTGCCCCCTGGCGGCTCGTGCCGGGCGATACCACGATTAAGATCGAGTGCAAGAAGTTCCAGAGCCATACTTGGTATGCCGTGGTGATGGGCCAAAGCGGTCTCGTACTGGGACTCGCTCTCTACGAAGACCTAGCCATGCTGCATCGACTTTTCGCCGGCGAGACCAGCGAAGAGCAGATGGCGCAGCAGGCGACCGGCCTTTCCGTCATGTACGGTGAAGCCTTCGAGCTTCCCATCGCCGACCTGGAAGCTTCCGAACGCTACGAATGGCCGATCGCCGGCCCCGAAGCCTATCCCAACCCGATCTACGTCAACCCGGGCCGTTCGATGCGTCCCCCCTTGGCATGGGAACTGGAGTTGCTCGAAGGCTGCCTGCTCGCCGTGCCCCGTTTTTTGGCCGGCAACCAGGAAGGCTTGCAGATTACCGTGCCGGTGGCCCTCGGCGAATTGTCGATGCGGCTCTCGCTCGCCTAGGAGAGGCAGGACGGACCTCCGAGTCCGTCGATAAGCGTTAAACCTGCATGCCCATCGACCGACCGGCCGTCGAAAGTTCATCAATCCACATAGACGAATTCATTCAAGCTTACGAGAACCCAAGCATAGTCGGCGAGGGCCTTGTCGAGCGTGCCGCCTTGGGCGGCGCGCGCGGTCGTGAGATAGGCGACCCCTTCGTTCCGCTCTTTGTCGCTGGGGCGACGGCCGCAGGCCATTTCGTAGCCAAGATCGACCGCCTCCGGCAGCGCCCTTTCCGCCGCCGGCTTCAAGCGGGCACCGAAGGCGGCTGTCCAGCGACGGACTTGTGGATGGTTCATGAAGACCAACGCCTGCGGCGGGGTAATCGTTGTCGGTCGAACGCCTCCGCTCGTCAGGGCGTCGGGCCAGTCGAATACTTGGAGCATCGGCACCATGCGGCTCCGCTTCACCGTGAAGTAGATGCTCCGCCGCCGCATCGATTCGTCGAGCGTGCCGGGGCCGAACATCGTTTCGTCCATCTGCCGGCTGACGGCAAGCAGACTATCGCGAATCACTTCGGCCTCCAATCGCCGCCTGGGCCGATGCCACCAAAAGCGGTTGTCGGGGTCTTTAGCCACGTTCTCCGAACTGCTGGCGCAGGAAAGTCGATAGGCCCGGC
>JANXOJ010000530.1 GCA_025353625.1 Planctomycetota bacterium
CCGCCGAGCGGCACGGCATCGTTCATCGAGGGAGCGACACTCGTCGCTTCGGTATTAGGAGCGGCTTCGTCCAAGTTGATCGACTTCGGCTTGCAAGCGAACCAGGTAAATGCTGCTATAAACCACGAATCGCGAACGGTGGTAGAGCTGCTCGAAAATCATCTCGAAACCGGGGTGGCCTTCAATGACTTTGCGGCATAAGGGATTGAGATAAATAATGTAAACCTTGCGCGGTGCTCGCAGCACGGACTGATGGATGTTCTCGACCACCTGGCGCATGACGGCATCGTGAAATGGATTGTAAAGATAGAACACCGTGTCGGAATCCTGAATCGCATACTTGGCCGCATCCAGGTGCAGGAGGGCAATTTTTGCATCGCTGCCCGTCTTACGACGATAGATGGCCATATTCTGGTTTGCGATTTCACACAAGTTTTTCGCGTACTCGACGCCGACGACGCGCTTGAACCCATACTCGGACGCCAGCATGAGGGCGCGGCCCATGCCACTGCCTAAATCGACAAAGGTGGCGTTCTTGCCCAGACTCAGTGTTGACATCAAAAGGTTGAACGGTCGCGTCTGCGTCGGCTGGTAATGCACTCCATGGTCGCGGTTCTCGCTGTCGATATCGAGTTGGTCCAGTTCGAGGATGGGCTTGGTCTCGGTGCCAAAACGGCGATCGAATCGCCAGTCGGCATACGCTGTCAGCCAGCCGTCGATGTGCTTGCGAACGGCTCGACCACCTAGCGCGCCGACCATTTTTCGCAAAAAGTTCTTTACTTCTCCCATCAAGCGTTCGCAAACTCCCACGCGGTCGATGGCACCTTCAAGGTTAAGCCTTGCAAAGTGTCCCACCGCTCTTACCCGATTATAAACTTGTGGTGCGGGCGTCCCGCCTGCAATCTCCCGGCAGGCGAGACGCCTGCACCACAAGGAATTCATCGCGTTATCCAATATGCTCCCATGCCAACGCGGTGCCGGCCGGCAAATGTTCTTTTGCCTTCTTCCCCACAACCTGATGGAGATACTTGGGCGGCAGGCCGTTCGCCGGGCGGACGCTGCGAATATTCTTTTCCGTGAACGGCTCACCTGCCTCGATATCGCATACCACAAACAGCGACCGACGATGGGCACGGCTGGCTGCCTCGCGCTCGCTGAGACCATAATCGACGCGGCCAATTGCCTTTTGGGCAAAGCGAACCGCATGGACCAACTCTTTGAACTCATTTGGTTCCAGCGAGAAAGCAACGTCGGGACCGGGAAGGCTCCGCGACAATGCCAAGTGCTTCTCGATGATCGAGGCCCCCAAGGCCACGGCAGCCACCGGAGCGGACGAGCCGAGCGTGTGGTCCGAAAGCCCTGTCGGAACGTCGAACGCCTCGGCCAAGTGCCCCATGGTGCGAAGATTCATCTCTTCGGCCTGCGCCGGATAGGCATTGCTGCACTTCAATAGCGCAATCTCTTTGGCCCCGGCCGAGCGAGCGGCCTGCACCGCCTCGTCGATCTCGGCTAGCGTCGCCATGCCCGTGGACATTATCATCGGCTTGCCCGTGCGGGCGATCTTTTCAATCAGCGGCAAGTCCACGAGTTCAAACGAGGCGACTTTGTAGGCGGGAACGTGAAGTTCTTCGAGGAAGTCAACGGCCGTAGGATCGAACGGCGTACTGAAGGCAATCAGCCCTAATTCCTTCGCACGCTGGAAGAGCGGCTCGTGCCATTCCCAGGGCGTATGGGCTTCCCGGTAAAGTTCGTATAGCTTGCGGCCTTCCCAGGGGCTGTTCTTATCCGTGATGACGAAGGGGCCGGTGCGGACGTCGAGTGTGATAGTGTCGGCGGTATAGGTCTGAAGTTTGACGGCATCGACACCCGCATCGGCGGCGGCCTGGAGAATGGCCATCGCCGTTTCGAGCGATTGATTGTGGTTGCCCGACATTTCGGCAATCACAAACGGAACGCCGCCGTTGCAGATGGTACGATCGGCAATGCGGATCGAGTGGCTGGTTCCTGGACTTGTTGCTAATGTCATCATTTGAGTATTACGCTCGTGCCAATGAAATGCATCTTGCGATCCTGTGTGTGCCTAATCATGACCCAATTAGTTCTTTTCAAAAGCCTCGCTGCGAAGTTCGGCGTCAAGGGGACAACGCGTAAAGCCTGATCCTCCAGGCCGAGTCATCGCGCTCGAAAATCTTTTCCAACTTCAGGCCAAGTTCGTCCTTGTTGAGTATCTCCACGGCACTCAGTATGTAGGCGACGTGGAGATCCCGAAGTGCTGCCGTATCGATTTCGAGGCGACTCACTTGTCTGTTTCGATCCTTGGTGCAGAGGCAGTCACGGTCAAGCTCGCTCGCGAACAGGTAGCATCGCGATCCCCAGTTGTCGAAAAACAACCGGATACGATGGTTCTTCTCCAGTTCTGCGGCAATGACCTTGCGAAACCGGTGTTTGTATTCCAAGGGGAAGAGGTTGCAGTAGCCATCTGCGGTGTAAAATCCGTTATAGAGCGGAATCGCAGGATGCATGCCGAGACTTACGACGCGATAGTCCTCCTGTGGCCGCCCGATCCAATCTCGGATTTCCGAAAAGACGCCCGACGAATAGAACTCGCGAAAGGTCAAGTGGTCGTGGGTGCGAACCAGATAATCATTTCGTACCGCTGCCGCCCCCTGAAGCACTACGAGGGCGAAAACGACGATCGTCCCTTTGCCCAGCCGCCGCAGCAGGATATCAAGCGACAAAGCGAAAGCCAAGCCCCAGAGCATCGGGTGGAGATAATGCAATCGTTCGAAGTTGATCTGTAGCATCGCGTTGAGCCCAAGGGCGCGAAGAGTCGTGTCAAGTCCGCACCAGTCGCTGAGTCCATAATTGAGGGAAATCAGGGCACATGTGACGATGATGGCGATCAGCGCGGTCAGATTGCGACGGAGGTTTGCATCGCCCGAAACGGAGGAGGGCTCGCGAGGAGCGCCGGGACGGCCGACTCGGCCTTGGCGCAGTACGAAGACGCCCAGCGCCAATGCAAAAAGACACGTTGCGAGGATCACGGGAAAGTGGACGCTCGCCGCATGCAGGGCGCCGCGACAGTAGTTATAGCCAGCCATATCGAGCGATTGAAAAATCGTATTCGTACGAAAGCGAAACTCTTTCCGGTGAAAATCGCCGGCAGGTTTCACGAAGAGCTGCCGGACGAGGCGATAATCCGTCAGCAAGTAGCCCACCCCGAGCGCAAATACGGCCGCGATCAGTGCTACCGGCAGCTTGCGTGTGACCACCCAACGGTAAACGGCATAGGCACCGGCCAGGGGAACCAGGAAATGGCCCACGAGTATCAAACCGGCAAAAAACGGGAACAATAGGACAATCAGCCACGAGGCCAGCGGAGCTTCGGAGTGCGCCAAATTGATGACTGCGTACGCCAGGAGGGGCAGTCCTGTGACGGCCAATCCGAACGTTGGAAAGAACGGCAAGAGCGCAAAGCAAAGCGATGCGCCGAAAATGATCAAGTCGGGGCTTCTAGGTAAAACGTGGCGGCGCAAGAGGAGCGTCATCCCCAACAGGGCCACCAAGCGAACAAACGCTTCGATGATGACGTAGGCCGTCAGCGCGCTAAAGTAGCGGAAGAGTTGAAGCGGCAACCAGAATTCGCTGCCAAGGCACCCGCGCGAAAGGCCGCCCATGAAAGGCTGAAAGATCGCGTCGTCACTCGCAAAAAGCAAGTCGCTCTTGGCCCACACGGAATAGAGAGACACTTTGTCGTCCATGCCGTCGAAGACTCCCAGATAGGAGTTCTCCCAGGATCGGTAGGTCCAGAGCATGAACCCGGCCAGGATGCCAGCCGGGATCAAGAACCGCAGCCAGAACTGCTTATTGCTTGTGCTCACGCCGGTATTGCGAGGACCTCCTCCGTTACGAATCGCGCGGTCGTCGCCGCGTACTGAACTCGCGTCAGAATCCACTGCTGTCGACATATTCCCTCGCTCCTTTGAGTCCTAGATTCGCTACCACATCCACGATGGATAGGTGGGAAATGAAATCGGCCGTCCCTTTTTGCGGGTACGCTGCGGCCGAAAAGTCCTGGTATCGCACTTGGA
>JANXOJ010000129.1 GCA_025353625.1 Planctomycetota bacterium
CTTCGGCCGAATCGCGCCCCCAGGGCCGGCCCATCGCCAAACGACTTACGTCAAAAATCCCCTCCTCAAGCGATGATCGAATACGCCAAGAATCTCCAAAAATCCCGCAGAATCCGAGCTTGCTGGCGAACTTGGGCTAACTCAGAAAGTACGAAACTCCGATTTCCGCTGGACCAGGAGACTTCCCTGTCCGTTGAATCGGCACCACCTCACCCGCCTTTTCAGCTATAATGGGGCGATGAACGATTCGATTGAAATCAAGCCCTGCGGCCGGTTGGATGCCGCGATTCGTCCGCCGGGGTCCAAAAGCATTACTAATCGCGCGTTGGTCTGCGCTGCTTTGGCTCGCGGCGAATCGCTCTTGACGGGGGCCTTGGAGAGCGAGGACACGCAGGTCATGATCGAAGGGCTGCGGCAACTGGGCGTTGCCGTTCATCACGATCGCGCGCGACGAACTCTACGCGTCACAGGATGCGATAGTTGTCCGGGAGCGACAGATGCCACGTTGCTGCTGGGCAATAGCGGCACTACGATGCGGTTTCTTACGGCGATGGTCACCTTGGGGCGGGGCACGTTTCGGCTCGATGGCGTGCCGCGAATGCGCGAGCGGCCAATCCAGGATTTGCTCGATGCCCTGCGGCAACTCGGTGCCGACGCAGTCAGCGAAACCGGATCCGGCTGCCCGCCGGTTGTTGTTCGCGCGGCGGGATTGCCTGGCGGACGTGCGGAAGTAGCGGGCAATATATCGAGCCAGTTTCTCAGTGCGCTCTTGCTGGCGGCTCCCTGCGCGCGCGAGACGGTCGTGCTTTCCGTGCGCGGCGAATTGGTGTCCCAACCCTATGTGGCCATGACGCTCGCAGTGATGCGTTCGTTCGGCATCGAAATTCCGTCCGACGATTTTCCCTTGAGCCTTTCGGCCAGCCAATCCTATCGTGGAACCGATTTCGCAATCGAGCCCGACGCCTCGGCGGCCAGCTACTTCTTTGCCGCGGCGGCAATTGCCGGCGGCCGCGTCGCCGTGGAAGGGCTCTCGCGTGCCAGCCTACAAGGCGATGTTGCTTTTTGCGATTGCCTGCGACAAATGGGTTGTGAAGTCATCGACGAGAAAGACCGGATCATCGTCGAGGGACGGACTCTGCGGGGCATCGACGTTGAAATGAACGCCATCAGCGACACCGTGCAGTCGCTGGCGGCGGTTGCTTTATTTGCCGATGGACCGACGACGATTCGCGACGTGGCGCACATTCGCCATAAGGAAACCGACCGCATCGCCGCCTTAGCAACGGAGCTACGAAAGTTTGGGGCCGAGGTTGAAGAGTTTGCCGACGGCCTGCGGATTTTGCCTGCGGCCTTGCACGGCGCGGAAATCGACACCTACGACGACCACCGCATGGCCATGAGCATGGCCTTGGTCGGCCTACGCATACCGGGCGTCGCAATTCGCAACCCCGGCTGCACCGCCAAAACCTATCCCGACTTTTTCCGCGATCTACGAAATATGTCGTCCAGGTCTAACTAACCGGCTGCGACCGGGAATGACCGACCGATTCGAGAAGTTGGTTCGCCCGTTGCAGCAAGATGCCCGATTGGTCGAGGTGGGAACCGCTGCGTTGGCTTGCGGGATCAATGGCTACGAATGTTCCCCGACAATGTTGACAGGCGACTCGCCTTCCAAGATACTCGACCCGCACTTGCAGCCGACGACCGCAGGTGGAACATTCCTGCACAAAATATGTCGCGTGTGGCATTTCAAAACTCCTTTTTTGAGCCCTAGTCCTACAAACTCTTGGTCATTATTCTCCATAGCCGGAGAGTTGTCAACCAATCCAACGGGGCATACGAGTTGGCACAAACGGTGTGCAACACGAGTGGAGTGTACATTCACGCAAGGAAAGCCGCCCTATTTCTGAATTTGGAAGAATGGGTGGTTTTCAGCCGTAAGAGCGCGGCGCGCAACCAACGATTCCGCTCTTTTCGGACTTCGTTGGCGGTTAGCAGTTTAGGATTGCTACTTCACCTGCTGAATCGACTTGATCGCCACGGTTTCCACCGGGACGTGGTCGAAGTTATTCGTATCGTGAACCGGCCTTTGCACGATCTGATCGAGCACTTCAATGCCTTGCGTCACTTGGCCGAAGACACAATATCCATATTGCTCAGGCGTACGGCCTTTGAAGTCGAGCTTGTCGTTGTCGGCGAGGTTGATAATGAACTGGCTCGTCGCGCTGTCGCAATCGTCGGCCCGGCGGAACATGGAAATCGATCCGCGACGGTTTTTCAAGCCGTTGTGGGCCTCGTTGCGGATGGGGGTGAGGGCCTTTTTGGGCGATAGATCGGCGAGGAAACCGCCGCCTAGTACGGCCTTCACGGAGCCGTTGAGAACCTGATGGAAGATGGTCTGCTCGTAGTGGTGCTTGGCGACATAATTGCGAAAATTATCGACCGTGAGCGGGGCCTTCTCACCGTCAAGCTGGATGGTACACTTGCCCAACGTCGTTTCAATTTCAAAAACAGGGTGCTGGGGATCCTGATCTGACTTGGGCCCTGCCGCGGGCGTAGTGCCGCCATCCGACTTTTCTGCGTTGGGGCCTGCTACGGCTGCCGCCGGCTGGCTGCTGTCGCCGCCTTTTTGGCATCCCACCAAGCCCAATAGGGGAATCACCACGATCGAAACGACAACTCGCTTGCAGGAAAGATACACAGCCTAGCCTCCTTGCTGGGCCACACAAATCTTGATGCTTCCGACGCACGCGACGTCACGGCATCGGTCTTTATGGGGCACCGACGAACATAAAACTACTCCACGTGCGGCACATCATCCACAAAATGAACGTGCATTGCAATGCCGATTGCCCGATTTTGAAGCAGGAACGCACTTGGGGGACGATAATTGGCTAAAACAGCACCGGTAAGGGGTACCACGGCCCGATTTCAATTGCCGATTCCCGCAGTTGGATGCAACTCGATGCTGGATCGGATACAATTCAACCCATCGTTTTGAGTTACAAAGCCGTACTACCCGCCAACCATTTATTAAAAGGTTACTTTCATGCCAAACCTAGTGCGGCGTCCTGCTACAATTTCCGCAATCGGACTTTTCATACTTTCCATATCGGCCATTCACGGCGGATCGGCGGCGGACGAGAAATCGCCTGCCGTACTTGAAGTCAAACTCAATTACTCCGAGGTGCCGGAGATGAAGGAGTGGGCCGAACAGTCGTCCGTGGTTTTGAAGAAACAGTATCCAATGATTGTCGAAGCACTTCACGTCGAAGGATACACGCCGCCGAATCGAATTTCCGTGACGTTTAAGAAGGACATGAAGGGCGTTGCTTATACGGCCGGGACGCGCATCGTCTGTGCGGCACCTTGGTTTACGGCCCATAAGGATGACGTGGGGGCTTTAGTGCATGAGTTAGCGCACGTCGTACAGTCGTATCCTAAGTACGATCCGCCGTGGCTCGTGGAAGGCGTTGCCGATTACGTGCGATGGTGGCGCTATGAAGAACCCAAGAATCGCCATTTGCCCAACCCGGATCGCAGTAATTACAGCGACGGATACCAGACGACCGGGGCATTTTTGGCATGGGTTGTCACCAAGTACGACAAAGAACTTGTCTTGAAAGTGAACGAGGCATTGCGGGACGGCAATTACAAGCCGCAGATATTCAAGGAGTCCACCGGCAAGAGCGTCGAGGATCTCTGGACGGAGTTCAAAAGCACGCTTCCGCCCCGGCAGAAATTGCGGTCGAAAAAATAATCCATTGCAAATAAGGTAGGCCGGAACAAATCTTCGCGGTTCCGGCACGAATGGACATCGTCGCCCACCCATGCTGGAACCGAACAAACTTGTTCCGGGGCTACAAATCTACTGCAATAGAAGCAAACTTATCGATGGCCGGGGGGGCACGAGCCGCCGCTGCCGGTCGAGCCGCTGCTGTAGCCGCTCGTCGGACGACTGGCATAAGAACTCGTGGGGCGGTAATTGCCCAACTGGCCCGCGTAATTGCCGTAGGGATTATTACCGTTCGAGCTATTGCTGTACGAGCTACTACTGTTCGAGCTACTACTGTAAGACGAGGTTTTCGCTGCGGCCTCGACCGATGGCATCGCAACAATCTCTTGAATGCTCGACTTGATCTGGGCGCGGATATCGCGATTGTCCTTGAGCCCCTTCGCCTTGTCCTCTTTGTTGGTGCTGTGGATCAACGCCATCGCATCGTGCAACTCGCCATTGTACTTTGCCTTCAACTTGTCGAATGCTCGCTGCTGCTTGGCATTGAGTTTGGTGCCCGAAGGGAGTTTGAACACCGACGAAGATAGCAAGTCGTTCGCGGTGGTACTGCGGAGTGTGTCGCCGGTCGGGGCACTCTCCTTCGTCCGTTTTGTAGACGAACTGTCCTCCGCTGAAACACTGCCAGTCAACGCCGCGACTGCTAAAACACAAACCCAACTAATTCTCTGTTCGCGCATAATACAAGTTCCTTTCGCAAACCCTCGTCGGACTTCCGGAAACCGAAGAGAGCTACCGCGCTGGCCCGCGAATCGAAATTCGTCGTGCCCACCAGCGCACACCTCCATTATCCGGCAAACTGAGAAAAGGGCAATGGAATTTCCATGAAGTTTCCGGGAATTATCGACCGCACGGCAGAAATGTCCGTTTTACGTGGAGCCTTCCATGAAAGTGATTTTATCGACTCGCGCCTGATGTCTACCACCATCAAAGGGGGCCTTGAGCCACGTCTCGGCAATGTTTCGGATGAGCCGATTGCCCAATAAGGCCGCCGAAAGGCAGAGCACATTGGAATCGTTGTGTCGGCGGCTGAACTCGGCGGTCATCACGTCGTGGCACGGGACCGCTCGCACGCCGGAAACCTTGTTGGCAGCAATGCACATACCGAGCCCCGTGCCGCCGATAAGTATCCCCCGGTCAACGCTTTTGGAGGCAACCAAAGCGGCAACCTTTTCGGCGACGTCGGGATAATCCACCGGGTGGCTATCCGTGACCCCAAGATCGACGACCTCGTGGCCCTGTTGTTCGATCATCTCAATTAACAGGAGGCGGACCAGATATCCACTATGATTTGCACCTATGGCTACACGCATTCGACCGAAATTCCCTAGCTTTTATTTCAACGCCACGAATCGGGGCAATCGCCCCGTTGTCGTCCGGTTGTCGTCCGGTTGTCGTCCAATCCCGACGATGCCGCGAAACTGGGGCGCGTCACCCAAATGTTACTTCAGTGGGGGCGCAACAACCCGCTTCCGCCCAGCGCGTATTGTAATCGTCTTTACGGGCGAGCGAAAGAGCGCGCGGGAATCGCCTACGGAACAGACCGCCCTCGTACTAGCGATCCATTGCTCCCTAGACTACATGTTGCTATCGACCTCGACTTCATCGACAAGCTGCCGGAGTCCAGGTACGTCGCTACAAGTCTGAATGCAGAGTTGCTTTTGATAAAACGAAGTAACGGTTCCCCGCAGAGTGACCATGCCGCGTTCGGCCGTTACCCGAATTTGCCGCAATGAGAATATCTGCCTGCCGACGAGCCGCTTTTCAATGCTGCGTTCCAATTCGCGGTCGCTGACCGCGATCGTGTCCAAGGGAAAGGATAGACTGACCATAATCTGCAATCGGAGTAACTCCGCCTCCTTTGGTTAAGCTCGCGGCCGAGATGGGTCACGATAAAGCAAAGGCCGTGCCAATTCGTCATCGCGACGGCTTGGCAACGCGGTCGAAGGCGCGCAAATTGCCGCGTAAAGACAGGCGTCGAGTGTATTTTGCGGGGGATTTGTCTTTGTTCCAGCCGGACTTTCGGGGTGAAAATCGCAACAAAAGATCAAATGTTAGGAGGAGCGGGCAATGCTGGAAATTGCCCATTGCACAAACAAGTTGCACCCGACGCGCGATTGCTCGGCAGAGTAACAATCTTGATGCTACAATAGCTCTACTTCTCGTCCAGCTTACGCTTCAGTTCGTCAAGCTTCTTGGAAATCTCAACAACCTGCTTTTGAAGCTCGGCCTTCGACGATGCCGATGCGTTCTTGCATGCGCCTGCCGCGTCAAACGATTCGAGCTGCGCCGAGAGCGTTTTGAGCATCATGGTGGCGATCTCGATTTGATGCGTGCTGGCCGCAGTTCCAGCGTCGGCTTTTAACGGGGCTTGCGGTGCTGGCATGGCGGGAACTTGCCTTGGCGGCATGGCCGGTTGCAACGGAATCATCGGCATTGCCGGCACGACGGGCATGGCCTGCATCGCCGCGCCGCCTTGAATATTGAACTGAACGGCACCGCCCATGCCGGCGACATTGTTCTCTTCGCCATATTGCTTGTACAGCTTGTAGCCCGAGGGATGGTTCTTCTTGAGGTCATCAACATTCTTGGCCTCGTACTTCTTGGTGACGTCCTTGCCGTTTTGTTTCTCGGTCACTTCGATCTTGATCGACTTGTTGGGCTCGTCGTGGATTTTAACCGACTTGCCGTTTTCCGATGCTTCGATCTCCCGAACGCCGTTGACGTTGGAAACGCTCATGGTCTTCATCGCTCCGCCGCCGATCTGCAAGACGCCGCCGCCGAGTTGCAAGGCTCCGCCGTTAATAACAATGCGGCCGCCAAACCCGCCGGGCATGATGTTGGGAGCATTGTCGACGGGGGCCTCTTCTTTCTTAAGAATCGACTTTGCATTCCGCGACGCGCTGGGGACATCGCCGCCCGCGATTCGCTCGACGGCCTCGCGCGCGGCGTTCTCCGTGGCCTCGTCGGTCGATTTGAGAAGCTTGCCCAGCGCGAACATCGCCCGGCTTGAAACTTCCAGGTTGCCTTGGCTAGCGGCCTTTTCCAAGGCAGGAACCGCCGTCTTGCCCTTGGCAATGAGCTTGCCGCTGGCCGCTTCGCGCTTCGAGAAATCGGCAGCATCGAGTTGCTCGATCCATTGAGCAATCGTTAGCTGGTCGGCAGTTTCGCCACCCTTTGCGGACTTTGCCGCCGATGCATCGGACTTTTTGGAATCCGTCGCCGCTAAAGGAATATCGCCCGCGACCGCAAGAGAACCTATCCAAACGACAGAAACAACAAACGCAACGAGACTCTTCCGGGCAAGCATGTTCGCGACTCCAGGTTAAGGCAAGACCTAGGACAATTTTGGCAAAGCACCTGTTTCTATGTTACCGCAAAACGCGGAATCGTGTGAGAGGTTGGCCAAAAAGTTGATTATTTGGTTTCCCTCGTGCAAGCCCGCAACGCACGCGAGGAGCGTGCTTTGATTTGCATTCGACGATTGCGTTGGTGGTTCGGTGTCAATTAGCAAAATCCGTTTTCGTACCGCCGCAGAACCCGTTCCTAGCTTTCGCGTCGGACTTGTTTGGAGGCAACCCCTCGTTCGGGCTGGTGGCATGGGCGTCTCGCTTGCCCGGATAAATGCCGGCGAGACGCCTGCACCACAAATTCAGTAGTGCCAATTCTCAGACTCTGCTGTTCGACCAGCTTTTTGCCGACAAACCTTGATTGAGCTTGTCGGATAGCCTATGCTTATTCCAATAGCATTGATTGAGAACCGGCGACTTCGCCACCGGTCCCTTCCAATCCACACTAGAAAGTTAGGTCGAGATGACGCACCCCTGGCACGATGTGACCCCCGGAGAAAACCTGCCCGCTCGGTTCGCTGCCGTGATTGAGATCCCGATGGGTTCGACAGTCAAATACGAATTGGACAAGACGACCGGTTTACTCAAGGTTGACCGCATGCTCTACTCGGCCGTTTATTATCCGGCCAACTACGGCCTGATTCCGCAGACGTTGGCCGAGGATGGCGATCCCTTGGACGTTTTGGTACTTTGCCAAGAACCGGTCGCCCCGCTGACAATTATGAATGCTCGGGCGATTGGGCTGATGACGATGCTCGATTCGGGTAAGCGCGACCACAAAATAGTCGCGGTCTGCGAGAACGACCCGGTCTATGCTTTTTACAAAGAGGCACACGACCTGCCGACGCCGTGGCTAAACATGCTGAGGCGATTCTTCCAGGACTACAAGGCTCTGGAAGAAAAAACCGTCGAAGTCGATGACTTCCTACCGACAGAGGCCGCCTTTCCGGTCATTGAAGAGTCTCTGCACGAATACACGCTCCAGCGGCGCCGCGGGTTTCCGGGCCTCGAGCGCCATTAAAATGTGGTGTAGGGGTTGTGGTGCATGCTAGATGCCCGCACCACAAGCAAGATTCGTGCGGGCGGGACGCCTGTACCGCAAGGAGCAGGTTATTTTGACGAGTCGATTGCCTGACCCAGATCGATTTCGCCGCGCGGCATGCGCGGTATCCATCATCGCTTGGATTTGTCTGGGGCTAATTGCGCGACTCACTTGGGGCAGCGACTTGCTGCCATCGGATGATTGCGTCGCCGTGGCACCTATGGCCGACAAATCGAAACCGTCTCAAGCGGTTAAGCCGGCAACGCCGCCCGTCGCGCCGTTGCCCCTTCCGGCGAAGCTGTTCCAGAAACCTGCGAATTCAGCACCGATGGCGGGCCAAGGCATGCCCGTTTTCGATGCGATCCTTGCCGACGCACTGCAAACCTACGGAATTCCCGGCGGCGCGCTGGCCATAGCTAAGGATGGCAAGCTCGTGTTGGTGCGCGGATATGGGTTGGCAAACCTGAAAACCCGCGAGCCCGTTTCCACCGCTTCGCTCTTCAGCATTGCGAGCATTAGCAAGACGGTGACCGCAGTCGCCGTGCTCGGCTTGATCGATCAACAGAAATTCTCTCTGGACGACAAGGTCTATTCCCTGCTAGGCAAGCCCCGGCCCTTGGGACAGCCGACCATCGATCCGCGCGTCGAACAGATCACCGTGCGCCAGCTTCTTTTACATGCGGCCGGATGGAACTCGAAAGCCAATCCCGATCCCTTGCGAGAAGCGCGGAAAATTGCCCGTCAATTTCAAGACAAACTTCCGCTGTCGGCCGACGCAATGATGCGTTATGGACTCAGCCAGCCGCTAGACGTCGATCCGGGCAAGGAGATACACTACTCGAATTTTTGCTACTTTCTGGCGAAGATGATTGTCGAGCATGCGGCGCGGCAGCCCTATGAATCGTACGTTCGGCAAAAGGTGCTCTTGCCGATGGGGATAACGGAAATGCGGCTCGAATCGCTCGGTCCCGGATATGCCGTCGGCGAGGTCCGACGTTACGCCGGCGGTAACCGCGAGCTGGCCGGCGGGCGCGAGCAAGTTGCCGCTCCGGCCGGCAATTGGCTGGCATCGCCCGTCGATCTCATCCGCTTTCTAACTGGGTTTGATGGCACGCGAGGCAAGTCGTGCCTGAGCGGCTCATCGTGCAGCACAATGATTGCCGATCCACCCGATCCTTTAGGGAAGCGGCGGGACGGAACGCACGCGGCGATAGGTTGGGATGTTGTTGGCGGCGACGGCGACGACGTACTGTGCCGGAAGAGCGGCGTGGCAGCCGGGGTTCGCACCTATATCGAACACCGTCCGGGCGGAATCGACTGGATTCTAATGCTCAACAGCGACGGCAAAGCCGACGCGGGATCGGCCCCCGTTGGGATCATCATCGAGAAGTTGCAAACCGCGATCAACGCAACCCAAGATTGGCCCGACAGGGACTTATTCCGCCCCAAGCCGGCGACCGAGCACTCCGTACCGAGTACTCAGCCGCATCGATAACCAACACTCGTAACCGTTGCCGACTACTTCTTGTTCCGTCGCAGACGGACGCTACGATAAGCGACCGCGCCGCCTAGGGCTGCCGCAAGTAAGGCGAGCGTTCCCGGTTCCGGAACCGCCGCAATCGACGGGGCCCCTTGGGATGCGGCCGCTTGGGATGATGCAACGGCTGCCGGGGCACCGCCCGCGACATCGAAGATTAAAGTACCGCCACTGCCGACAGTCAAGCTCGTCCCATCGGCAATGGCGTTGTTCGCGGCAAGAGTTAATGTTCCGTTGTTGATGGTCGTGCCACCGGTAAAGGTATCGGCTCCATCGAGAACCAGTGTGCCCGTGCCCGATTTGAGCAAGGCGAGCGTGTTCGTCGGGCCATCGGAAATGGTGCCGAAGTACGTGGTGGCGGCGACTGCCTCGCTCACGGTCAACGTCGAGTTGGCCGTACCGCCATTGATAATCAAACCGCCGACACCGCTCAAGGAGGCAACCGTTGGGCTGAAACCGGCAACTTCCACGGAACCGCCATTGACGGTCAAGCCCCCGCTACCTAGCGCGGTCGCCTTGGCCAATTGCAGCGTGCCGCCACTGACTGTGGTGCCGCCGGAGTAGATATTAGCATTCGTCCCGCCCAGGATCAGGATTCCGGGATTGACCTTCGTCAAGCTGCCGACGCCGCTAAGCGATCCGGTCAGCGTTATCGAATTGCCGGCCGTGTCGATCGTTGCTGCGCCGCCGAGGTTGGCCGAAGTGGTGGTAGACCAACTTCCGAGGGCACCTAGCGTACCGCCATTGAGGTTGAATGCAGTGTTATTCGCTCCCAGAACGATACCGCCGGTTCCGATATACAACGCACCGCTGCCATTAAGGGTAAGGTTGCTGGCGATGCCCGCACCGAAGTTGATCGACTTCAAGTCGGCGGTACCTCCGGAAATTGTGAAGATGGCACCGCCGTTCCACGGCACGTAGGTGACGCCGTTGAGCACGCTCAAAAAGCCGTTCGTCAGGGTGTAGCTGCTCGTTTCGGTGGGATATTCAGCGATGGCCAAGGCGCGATTGCCGGCGGCGGCATCGAAACCATTGATGACGAAACTACCGCCGGTTTGGACGACGTTGCCCGGCGAACCGGCAGCACCGCCAAGTTTGATGAAGGCCGGCTCGTTGAGGGTCGCATTATCCTGGATGACGAGCGTGCCGCTATTGGTTACGACAAAGGGCGACGCCGCACTAATCAGGTTCGTGGTGGAATTGCCTTGGAACTGGAGCGTTCCGCCGCTGATGGTCAAGCCGTTGAAACTTTCGGCCGATCCGCTGATCGCCAACTGGCCGGATCCGGTCTTGGTGAAATTGCCGACGCCGCCAAAACTGTTGGCGAAGGTGACGTTGTTGCCTCCGGTATTGATTACGGCACCACTGACGGCGATCGTCAGCGACCGCTGCGTGATGTCGTAGGTGTTGCTTGCGCCGTAGATCAATCCGCCGCCGTTGAAACTGATGGCAGTGCCGTTGCCGAGGCTGTATGCGCCGGCGAAGTTGATGAAGCCGGCGTTGTTGATTGCCAAGGGGCCGCCGAACGTATTCGTGCCGGAAAGGACTTCCGTGCCGGTGCCGTTCTTGGTCAAGGAGGTGATGCCGGTCGTGTTCTTAATCGAGCCGGAGAATGAGCCGCTGCCGTTGCCGTTGCCGACGCTGAACGCCAAGCTGCCGCTCCCGGCTACGTTATCGACCACACCGCCGCCGCCGAGGAGTCCAATGTCCAGGTTGAAGCCGTTCATGTCGAGCAAGGCTCCCGAAGAAACCGCGAGACCGTTTGAGCTGTTACCCAACGCGAGTGCCGCACCCATTTGCACCGTGCCGCCGGTTACCGAGTTTTGCGAGGCGTTATTGTTCGTGGTAAAATTATTTCCAACACCAGAGATCAGCATGAAACCGGCGCCCGATTTAGTAAACCCAAATGCGCCGGTCAATTGTCCGCTAAGCAGCAGATCGACGCCCGAGGCAGTCGTTCCAGCAGACACATTGAACGGGGCCGTATAGGAGCGGAAGTTCAACCGGCTTGAAATCAGCGACGTTGTGGCACTGGGCAACGAGTTGATGGAAGGACTGCCGTAGGGAGTGCCGTTGGCGAAGAGGTCGTAGTAGCCGCCAACCGCGCTGTTCGAGATCGTGCCGCCAGTCATATTGATGGTCACGCCGGTGACGGTCTCATTTCCGGCGAACGCTTGGTCGAGCGTGCCGTAGTTGATATTCAACGTCGATAGCGTGGTCGCGGCATTGTTGTAGCCAAATACGTCGTGAACGCGGATGCTGGCCGTGGCACTGGGACTTATCGTTAGCGTGCCGCGGACGTTGCCGCTGCCGTTGCCGCCGGCGGCCAAATAAAGCGAACCGCTGTTGACGACGGTGCCGCCCGTGAACGTATTGAACGCGCCCAACTGCAAGATGCCGGAACCGATCTTGAGGAGGCCGCCGGTGCCGCCGATGACGCCGTTGAGCGTAATCTGGTTGGCCTGGGTGTCGATCGTGGCGTTGCTGACGGCCCCGGTTAGGCTCATCGTGCCGCCGTAAGTAAATGTCGTCCCGGCCTGCAACGTGCCGCCGCCTAAGTTGAAATTCACCGGGTTGTTCGTACTCTTTGTGATGCCGTTCGTGGTGAAGAGTCCGCCGTTGAGCGTGAATGTGTTGCCCGCCGGGGAGGTCGTCGTATCGCCCAATCGCAGACCGAGGACGGTTGCCGTGCCGCCGGTTTGGGTATAGACGCCGACGCCGTCCCAGCCGACGTTCATGTTTTCGTTGGGAACGCCGAGCGATCCGCCTGCAAGCGTGTAGCTGCTCGTCCCACCGACGAAGTTGCCGATATGGAAGCCGTCGCCGGCGCCAGAGACCGCTACCGTGCCGCCGGTCTGACTGACCGCGCCGGATGAGCCTCCTTGGCCGCCGATTAAGAATGTCGCCGCGTTGACGGTGGCCCCAGCCTGAACGGTCAGGTTGCCGTTACCGAAGCCCGCGCCGTCCGTGCTATTGCCGACTTCCAATTGATTCGCGGAGACGTTCGCGCCAGAGGCTAGGACCAACGTGCCCCCTCGATCGACGACGACGGAATCGCCGCCGCCACCGTTGATCGTCTGGGCGAAGGTCGTCGTATCGGTGCGGTCGTAGCGGAGCCGGGCAACGTTCGCAATGTTGCCGGGAATCGAGCCGGTCGTGCCGCTGTTACCGATGGCGAGAATGCCGCCGCTGATCGTCGTGCCGCCCGAATAGGTATTACTGCCAGTCAGAAAAAGCGTGCCGTTTTGCACGTTCAAGGCAACCGTCTGGCTGCCGCCGCCGACGCTATCGCGGATCGTGCCGCCGAAGTCGCTGCTTCCGCCGGAGTAAGACAACGTTGAAGCAGTCGAAAGGCTGCTATTGCCGACCACGCCCGACGCACCGGCCCCGGTGCCAAGCACCAAGCCGCCCACCGGCACACTCTGACCGGCCAGGTCGAGCGTGCCGGTCGTGCCGACCGAGCCCAAACTGACCGTGCCGGAGGGGGAAAGGGCCGATGCCGAACCGACGACCAGAGTGCCGTTTTGCACGGACGTGCCGCCGATATAGGTGTTATTGCCGGTCAAGGTCAGGATGCCGCTCCCCTGTTTGACGAGCGAACCGTTGCCGGAGATGTACCCACCGACGGTCAGGGCGTCGGCATGGTTGAAGGCCAACGTGCCGTTGAGGTTGACGGTTTGGCCGGAGAGCGCAGCAAACGTGGCACCGCTGCCGCCGTTGCCAATTTGCAACAAGCTGCCGCTGTCGATGGTTGTGGCACCGGTAAAGGTATTCGCGCCGGTGAGGATCGCGCTTGCGCTGGAGGTCACGGTCAAACCGACATTCTGGCTGCCGCTGCCAAGCGTGTCCTTAATTGTGCCGCTGAATGTTGTGCTGCCGCCGCTGAGCGTTAGTGTGGCTGGGGTCGCCGAACTGTTGCCGACGATCTGTGCGGCGGCGGTTGCCCCGCTGCCGACGCCGAGCGAGGCGATTTGCTGGTTGAAGCCAGCCAAGTCGAGCACTCCCGCCGACCCTGAACCGCCCAGCGTGACGACGCCGGCGGTGGGGAGGACGTTGTTCACACCGAGCGCCAGCGTGCCGCTCGTGACGGTGGTACCGCCGCTATAGTCGTTGAAATTATTGGCAAACGTCGTCACTCCGGTGCTGTTGATCGTCACGCCGGTCAAGCCGGTGATATTACTAGCACCACCAAACGTATAGCTTTGGCTGCCGCTGATGGTAACCGACGACGGCGCGACCGTATCGGCGAGCGTCACGGCCGTTTGAGAAGCAGCATTCGTGAATGCCACATTGTCGGCCAGCACGAAAATATCGGGGGCGGGAACGTTGTTCGTCCAAGTGAGGTTCGTGTTCACGTTGTCCCAGGTGTTCGAGCCCGTGCCGTTCCAGATCAAGTTCTGGACGCTGCCGATGACGTTCAACCAGACGGTGTTTGCCGATGTCGAAATGGTCGACGACTGCCGGGAAGTCAATGCGCCGGGACTGAGAGTGAAGACATTTGAAGGCGTCCCGCTGAGGCTGCTGTAGGTAAAGAGCGGGTAGCTGGCACTTTGCAAAGCCGTTCCCAACTTCACGACGGTGATGGTGCTTGCGCCCGCCAGCGACAAGGCCCCGTTCACGGCCACTTTGTCGTTACCGGGCACGGATGCCGTACTGGTCAACGAGAAAACCGCATTGATGGCCCCCGCCGTAAGATCGAGACCGCCGACGCTCAGCAGTCCCGCCCCGGAGATGCCCGCGAATTTATTGCCGACGCTGAGCGTCGTGCCGTTGGCCATGGTAACCGGTGCGGTAATCGTCGCGCGTCCAGCCAGCGTTCCGCCGTTGATCGTATAGGCCCCGCCGCCGGTATGGCTGCCGGTGACGATGAGCGCGCCGTTGTTCGACGTGGTTGCCCCGGTGTAGGTGTTATTGCCGGTGAGAACGATGGTGCCATTGCCCGTCTTGGCCAGATTGATGACACCCGCCGAACTGCGGATGGAACCGGAGAACGTCCCGCCTCCATCGGCATTGCCGACGGTCAGCGTGGCGGTCGTCGATGCGACGAGATTATCGATGGTGCCGGCCCCCGAAAAGGCCGCCCCGCCGGCACTGTTGCCGTGCAGATCGAGCAAGCCGGAGTTGATGGCCAGCGGGCCGGTGGGCAATCCCAAGGCGGAGGGGCTGTTGGCCTGGAGGGTTCCGCTAGTCAAGGTCGTTCCGCCACTATAGCCGTTCGATCCGTTGAGGATCATGGTCCCCGCGCCGGAGACGTTGAGCGGATCGAGCCCATTCACGCCGTTATTATCCCAATCGCCAACGATGGCATTGACGGTCAGCGTGGAGCCGGTTCCGAGATTAAAGGAAGGGTAAGTCGCTCCGTTTTGACGCAGGAGTACCTTGCCGCCAGCCGGCAGGGTAATGAAGTTGCTCGTTGCCGAGGTGGTAGTGATTGTGTTGCCGAAGAGGTTATAGACTTGGCCTGGGAACGTCCCGGCAACGTCGCCGGTGTCGATCGAGGCGATCGTACCGTTATTCAGTGTCACGGGCCGTGCGAGCGTTTCGTGCAAGTTGCCTGCACCTTTAGCGAGAGTTCCGCCGGAGAGCGTCAGGCTGCTGGTCGACAAATAGCCGGTGGCGTCGCCAACCGCCGTAAGCAATGTGGCTCCGCTGTTGACCGTAATGGCACTCGCCCCAATCGTTCCGCCGACACCACCCGTGCCGAGCACGACGGTTCCATTGACGACTGTGGAGCCAGTGTAGGTATTTAAATTCGACAAAGTCAGCGTACCGCTGCCTGCCTTGGTGAGTCCGCCCGAGCCCGACATTACGCCGGAGTAGGTGGTGGTCGTGTTGAGGGAATTCACGGACAGATTCGCGCCGTTGGAAAGTGCAACGAAACCGGGTCCAGAGAACGAACCGACGACTGGATTCGCGCTGGTGAAGGCAGCCCCTTGGCCGGCGGAGGTGCCGTTGTCGATGAGCGTCGAGGTTTGCAAAACGGTATCGTTATCGACCGCCAGCAGACCGTTGGGATTGATGGTAGCGGTGCCACTGTAGGCACTGGCAGTGCTGGTGAGGTGTACGGCACCTTGAGCGTTGATCACGGTATCGATGGTGAGGGGCATGTTCCCAACCAGGGGGCCGTCCAGGTAGAGGTTTTTCCCGGTCCACGACGTTAAGAACGTTGCGCCGGTGCCGCCCACCGTCACCGTGCCGGTGAGGTGCTGGTTGCCGTCTTCACCGTACACGGAGCCGCTATTGACGGTGATGTTGTTGGCGATATTAAAAGCATTTCCGGTGCTGCCGGGGGCCATGTGAAGGCGGGAATTGGTGAATGTCGCTGGGCCGCTGCCCAAGCCGGAGGCATTTTCGTTAGCACCGTTACCGAGAGCCAGCTCACCGCCGGTCACGACCGTGCCGCCGCTATAGCTATTTGCCCCCGTCGTGAAGGCCTGTACGCCGCTGCCGACCTTCGCGAATACAGCCGAACCGCTGAGAAGGCCGGAATAGACCGTGCTCGCATTGTTGCCACCGGCGGTCAACGTGCCGCCCGTGGGAATGCCGATGGAGGTGGACCCGCCAAACGCACCGTAGATCGGTGTAGTAACGCCGGTGCCGAAGCTCGTGCCGCGACCGTTTATGATAACGGTGGCGTTCTGTAAGGCGGTATTGGAAGTAATACCGAAGAAGCCGTTCGCGTTTTCGGTCAGCGTGCCGCTGTAGCTGTTGGCTGGATTGTTGAAATAGACGATACCTTGGGGGTTGATTCTGGCATCGATCGTTACCGCACCGGTGCCGGAGACGACACCGTCCAGGAAGGTATCCTTATTGGAATAAGAGGTGAAGAAGGCCCCCGTTCCACCGGTAATATTCACCGTGCCGGTCAAGTGCTGCAAGCCGTCTTCGCCGTAGAACGCGCCGTTGCTGAGCGTGATATTGTTGGGGATGAAAAAGTTAGTGTTGGAACTACCGGGCGCGGCGTGGAGTAAGGAACTACCGGTAACCGTTACCGGCCCCGTGCCAAGTCCGTTGGCATTCTCGTTGCCGGCGTTGCCGAGGGAAATTTCCCCCGCACTGATCGTCGTTCCGCCGTAGAACGTGTTTGCATTATAGATTGCCAAGCGACCGGTGTTCGACTTCGTCAACGTGGCCGGCCCGCTGAGCGCGCCCGCCCCGCTGAAGGTATAGGTCAATGTGTTGTTGACCGTCACTGCGGCGGGATAGACGCTGGCCGAGATATTGACGTTCTTCGTGCCGGAAGTGTCGTCGAACGTGACGCTGTCGGCGTGGAAGAACTTATCGGCACCGGCA
>JANXOJ010000577.1 GCA_025353625.1 Planctomycetota bacterium
GCTATGCCAGCGGTGCCAAGCCTCTTGCCGGTTACACGATCAAACGCGGCGTCGGCCAAGGCGGCTTCGGCGAGGTCTACTTCGCTACCAGCGATGCCGGCAAGGAAGTTGCCCTCAAGCTCATCCGGCACAACCTCGATACCGAACTCCGCGGCATGAGACAGTGCCTCAACCTCAAACACCCCAATCTGCTCAGCCTCCACGACCTCCGCGAGGACGACCAAGGCGACACGTGGGTCGTCATGGAATATATGTCGGGCAAGTGCCTGGAAACCGTCTTGCAGGAGCATCCCAACGGTCTGCCGGTGCATGAGGCGATGACTTGGTTTCGCGGCATCGCGTCCGGTGTGGCCTACCTAAACGATCACGGCATCGTCCACCGCGATCTCAAGCCGGGCAACATCTTTTGCGACGACAACATCGTCAAGGTCGGCGACTACGGGCTATCGAAGTTCATCTCGTGCAGTCGCCGCAGCGGGCACACCGAGAGCATCGGCACCGTTCACTATATGGCCCCCGAAGTGGCCCACGGCCGCTACGGCAAGGAGTTGGATGTTTACGCCTTGGGGGCCATTCTCTACGAATTGCTCACCGGGCGCGTGCCGTTCGATGGCGAAAGCGTCGGCGAAGTGCTGATGAAGCACCTTACCGCGCAGCCGGATGTCTCGGTCCTTGCGGAGCCTTACCGAACCGTGGTTGCTCGGGCATTGCAGAAAGACCCGGCACTACGATATGCCACAGCCACGGAGATGCTCACCGCGTTGCCGCAAGAAGGTGGTGCGGCCACCGCTCCACGACTTGAGGGACTGTTCGACGCAGCCGAGGTTCCCATCGCGAAACCGCATCCAATCGGAAATGGAAAACTGCCGCCGGTCGAGGCGGTCACACAAGCGGCCGGCCCAACGGGCGAGGTTCCCGTTGAGATGGTCGATGAGACGCCGGGCGAACCGATCGCGCGGGCGGTCAGCCACCAAGTGCGTCAGATCCGCCAGGCATGGCGAAAGGCGGATTTACCGTTATGGGCGCGGGTGTTGATCGCGATGGGTGCGTTCGTCGTGCTCCTTTCGACGCTCCACATCTCGATTCCAGTGGCCACTTTGCTGGCGATGCTATACTTCGCCTATTGGATTGTGCGAACGATCTATCTGGCCTTCTTCGGCGCAAGCTACCGGCATCCCGCTCGACACTATTTGCCTCCCATTCGACTCGCCAAGCGGCAGGGCGTTGCCGACGTTTCGCAGTCTATCGGGGCGAAAGGCGAGACGGCCGTGCAGGCATTGATCGTCAAACCGCTCCGCGAACGAATTACGGAGTTGATCGGTTCGATGCTCATCGCGGCCCCGATCACCGCCGCTATGTGTGTCGTCGCGGTCATGCTTGCCGGCTACCACGGCGAAACTTTGCTAGCGGAACAAATCGCTTGGCTCTTCACCGTCAGCTTGGCCGGCTCGTGGATCGTGATGATCGCCTCAAAGTTCTGGGAAGGAACTCACGGCGAGCAGATGTTGCGGCGATTCGTTCTGATGATCCTCGGGCTCGGCTTTGGGTTTGCCGCGTTTGCGCTCGCGGATGCCTTGTTGGTAAAGATTCCAATCGATCCCGACCTGGCGCATCGATATCCCATTCCGAATTTCTTCCGCGACGGCCAACCGCTGATCATGGGCTACATGGCCGGCTTTGCGGCACTATTCGCCGTCTCGCGGTGGTGGCTAGACGCCGACCCGCTGCGGGCGACACGCCTCAACGTATGGTGGTTGATCCTCGCGGTGGTCTTTGCGCACATCGTCGGCATGGCCGTGCAATTTCCTCGTCCGACGATCATGGCGGTGGCCGCGTGCATGTCGGTCGCCGTGCAGTTATCCAGCCCTTGGGTGCCAAAATACGATCGCCTTCGCCCGCAACGAAAAACCAAGATTTAAGGGAGGATCGCACAAATGGCGGTGATGTTTTTCAGTTGGTTTGCCCTGCTCGCGGTTTTGGCCGTTGCGGCACTGCTCGTTGTCGGATTGGCGAACCGTTCGACGCGCCCCTTCGTTCTGGGGTTCCTAGGGCTGGGCCTCGCCGCGATGGTCCTCCTTTTTCTTCTCCGTCTATCGTTCGTTCCAACGTCACAGATGTCTTCCCCCCCGGAACCCGCCTGGAGAATGATCGTCTTAGGCGTGCCGGCCGTTCTTTTCATCGTCGGACTGGTGATTGCCGGGCTGGTGAATCGTAGCACGCGGCCTTTTGTTTTGGGTTTTCTTGGACTGGGGGCTGTCGCGTTGCTTTTTTTTTCCGGGTCCAAGGCGATTGTCCAGCCAACTCAGGAACCTCCAGCCCAAGTCGTTTTTGATAGCAGAACGATGCCGCAGGGTCGATCTCCATTAAGCCGAGACGCCGTCGACGAAGTATACGCGGTTCACCCATCGCAACGCGAAACCATTGTGACCGCCCCACCGACCCACAGTGGCAACAATTACATCGTCTTAGGGGTGCCGGTTGCTCTATTCCTCGTCGGCCTGG
>JANXOJ010000016.1 GCA_025353625.1 Planctomycetota bacterium
GCCTTGGCCGTTTCCAGCGGGCAGCAGGCGATCTCCATCGCACTGCTCAATCTGGCCCATGCCGGTTCGCACATCATCTCTGGGGCGGCCTTGTACGGCGGCACCATCACGCTCCTGGCCCAGACCTTCAAGCGTTTGGGCATTGAAGTCAGCTTCGTCGACGCCACCGATCCGCAAGCCATCGCCCGAGCGGTGCGGCCCAATACGCGGGCCGTTTATATTGAATCGGTTGCCAACCCCAAGAACGACGTGCTGGACTTCGAGGCGATTGCCGACGTCGCGCACAAAAACGGGCTGCCGGTGGTTTGCGATAACACGGTGTTGACGCCGATTCTCTTGCGGCCTTTCGACTACGGCATCGACATTAGCGTTTATAGTGCGACCAAGTTTATCGGTGGACACGGCACGAGCATCGGCGGCGCGATTGTCGATAGCGGCAAGTTCGATTGGACGCGCGAGCCTGAAAAATGGCCGCAGTTCACCCAGCCGGATGCTTCGTACCACGGGATGGTGTTCCACGAAGCCGTTGGGCCGTTGTGCTATATCATCACCTGCCGCACGCACTGGCTCCGCGACCTGGGCGGATGCCTTAGCCCGTTCAACAGCTTCCTCTTCCTGCAAGGGTTGGAGACGCTGCATCTTCGCATGCCGCGACACAGCGAGAATGCCCTGGCCCTGGCCAAGCACCTGCAATCGCATCCGCTGGTGACGTGGGTCAACTACCCCGGCCTGCCATCGCATCCGGGCTACAAGTTGGGACAGAAGTATCTCGGCAAAGGTGCCGGTGCGATCTTGGGCTTTGGCATCAAGGGTGGCCGCACCGCAGCGCAGAAGTTCATCGAATCGGCCAAGTTGGCATCGCACCTGGCCAACATCGGTGATGCCAAGACCTTGATTATCCATCCGGCCTCGACCACGCACAGCCAGCAAACGCCCGCCGAACTGACCGGTGCCGGCGTAACGGAGGACTACGTCCGCGTAAGTGCCGGATTGGAGGACATCGCGGATATTAAAGCCGACTTCGATCAGGCGTTGGCGGCATCACAGGGATAAGACTAGGGAAGCTAAGACCTCCAAGGAACGTCAAGCCATCTCGTTTTTCATTCTTTGGAGGTTATTGTCTTAGACTTGATGTGTACGGTTAATTTGAACCACGAAAAACACGAAAGGCACGAAAAAGAGGGATTGGAAAAAGAGGGATTGGTAAATGCGGGCTAGGGAAATTAAGACCTACATGGAACTTCAAGCCATCTCTTTTTCATTCTTTCGTGATCTTCGTGCCTTTCGTGGTTATTGTCTTAATTCTTTGTCGCCGCTTAGTTTTCGGGCGTGCCGATCCGTATAGAACGGGGTTTCCATGCGAATTTAAGCGAAGCCAGTCGAACTTTGGCTTTCGCACTGGCGGTTCTCCTGCGTTCTTCGATCCGCTGCTTGGCTTTCCTCAAACGCCTCGGTATACTGGTTTTCACTCGCAATCCTCACGGAAAACGAGGTTGGTTTCGAGCGTTTGCAACATTATCTCAAAAGGATCGCTTCACGAAGGGCTAGAATAGAGTGTCGCCGACATACATTCCGGAGTTGCTGCCATGATAACCGTACTCGATCCGGCACGACCGGCCCCAGATCTAAGACCGTTCAAGGAACTTTCCAACGACACCCTCACGCGGCGGATTCAGGAGATTCGCGCCGCGATGGGCCGCCGACTCTTGATCCTTGGGCACCACTACCAGCAGGACGAGGTGATTGCCCTGGCCGATCTTCGCGGCGATAGCTATCAGCTTAGCGCATTGGCGGCAGCCGAGGAGCAGTGCAGGGCGATTGCCTTCTGCGGCGTTCACTTCATGGCCGAAACGGCCGACATTCTCGCCAACCGGCCCGAACGGGTTGAACGGCGCGGCGGCGAACGCGTAACGGTCGTGCTGCCGGACATCAAGGCGGGATGCTCGATGGCCGACATGGCCGGTATCGATCAGGTCGAAGATTGCTGGGAGCAACTGGCCGAGGTGATCGATGTCGAGCAGGTGATGCCGGTCACTTACGTCAACTCGGCCGCCGGCTTAAAGGCATTCTGCGGGCGGCATGGCGGCATCGTTTGCACTTCGTCCAACGCACGAGCCGTCTTGGAATGGTCGTTCGCGCGGCGACGGCGGGTGCTATTCTTTCCCGATCAACACCTGGGCCGCAACACGGCGCGGACGATGGGCATCCCCCTGGATGAAATGCCGATTTGGAACCCGCGCGAAAGCGAGTTGGGCGGCAACAGCCGCGATGCGATCTTGCGGAGCCGAGTCCTCTTATGGAAGGGCCATTGCAGCGTCCACCAGATGTTCACCGCGCAGCATGTGGCCCAATTCCGCGAGAAGTATCCCGGCATCAAGATTCTCGTCCATCCCGAGTGCATGATGGAGGTCGTCGATCGGGCCGACACGATTGGCTCCACGAGCCGCATCATCCAAGCGGTCGAAAAGGCCCCGCCGGGCAGCAAGTGGGCTATCGGCACGGAGCTTCACCTCGTGCAACGCTTGAAGCACGAGCATCCCGACCAGGAGATACACTTCCTTTCGCCGATGGTCTGCATGTGTGCGACGATGCACCGCATCGACCTGCCGCACCTTTGCTGGTCGCTGGAGAATCTGGTCGCCGGCACGCCGGTGAACGTGGTCCGGGTTGACGATGAAACGGCCCGGTTTGCACTGGAAGCGTTGAAGAGGATGCTGGAGGTGAAGTGAGGATTTGCCGGGGCCGTCGCAACAAGCCAATTGCGACCAGCGCGAAAAGTGGTGCGTCATCTTGTGAATCGCTCCGCAATTCGTCTACAATGCATCGTTAAGATGCACAGTTTCTGCCGCGCACATTCCCGTTTTGAATGGAAAGGCCCCCATGCTCCAACTCTTCGCCGAAACCGCCCCCGAAATCCCTTCCCACCTCTGGCCTGGGCCGATGGTATCGGCCATTTATGGCCTAGTGGGCATCGTCCTGTTGCTGGCCGGCTATTGGCTCTTCGACCTGATCACGCCGCGGATCGACGTGCAGAAGGAACTTTGCGAAAAAAATACGGCCGTCGCCATCGTCGTTGCCGCGCTTCTCTTGGGCATCGCCTACATCGCCGCCCACGTCGTGCAATAGCGGAGCCGAAATCTTGAATCGCCTCTCGAAAGACATCGTGTTGGTCCTAATCTCGTCGTCGCTTGCGCTCGTCGGGTGCTCGTCGCAACAACAGCCCGAAGAGTTCACCGGATCGGGAGGAGACCGTCGAAGCCTCTCGGGCACGGGCTCAATGTCGGGTACGGGTTCGATGTCGAATTCTCACCGCAATGGGTCGAGTCCAACGGGCTATTCTCGCAACGGCTACAGCTTTTGGAACTTTGGAAGCTGGGGAGGCGGCCGTTCCGGCGGTGGCTATTCCAGCCAGGGCGGCTCATCGCGGGGCGGCTTCGGCGGTTCGGCCCACGCGGGAGGCGGTTCCTGATGCGGCGCATGCAATGTCAGCCCAGAGTCGATTGGCAGAAAACGGTCGAGTCGCAAGGCATGTACTACCATACGGCCGACGGCGTGCCCTACTGGGACGAGAGCGTCTATTACGAGTTCACCTCGACGGAGGTCGATACGATTGAAGCGGCCACCTACACGCTCGATGCCTTGTGTCTCGACGCCGTGCAGCAAGTGATCGATCGCGATGGGTTCGACTGCTTTCAAATTCCGCCGCGGTACCGCGACCTGATCCGCCGCTCCTGGGACGTGGACGAGCATACGATCGTCGGCCGCTTCGACCTCTCGATGACGGAAGGCCGTCCGCCCAAGCTGCTGGAATACAACGCCGACACGCCAACCGCACTCTTGGAAGCAGCCGTCATCCAGTGGTTCTGGCTGAAAGATTGCCTGCCGAACTTGCAGCAGTTCAACTCCATCCACGACCGCCTGATCGAGATTTTCAAAGAGCTTCGCGAAAAGACGGGCGAGCGGTTTTATTTCGCCGCCATCGCCAACCACGTCGAAGACTTCATGACGGTCAACTACCTCCGCGATGCGGCCATTCAGGCGGGCTTCGATACGGACTACCTCGATCTGGAAAAGATCGGCTGGCACGCCCAGCGAAGGGTTTTTACCGATATGTCCGAGCGGGCAATCGGCCTCTGCTTCAAGCTCTACCCGTGGGAGTGGATGTTCAGCGATGCGTTTGGGCCGAACGTTTTGCAAGCGAAATGCCGCTGGCTGGAACCACCTTGGAAAGCCTTGCTCAGCAATAAAGCGATTCTACCAGTCCTTTGGGAACTGAACCCGGGGCATCCGAACTTGCTGCCATCGTCCTTTGAGCCGCCGACGCACGGCAACTACATCAAGAAGCCGATCCTGGGCCGCGAGGGGGCCAACATCCAAGTCTTTGAAGGCGGAAAGCTAACGCTTGAGAATCCGGGCCCCTACGATGGCCCGGCCGTTTATCAGGAACTTTGTCCGCTGCCGCGATTTGAAGATCGCTATTTCGCCTTAATCGGCAGTTGGATGGTCAACGGCTGGGCGTGCGGCATGGGCATCCGCGAAGACGAGAACCCGATCACCGGCAACCTCAGCCGCTTCGTGCCGCACGCCTTCAGTTCGTCATGAAGTACGCGTCCTTGCCAGTGTGGACGTAGTGACAATTGCATCCAGCTTTTCCACAATCTCGGCATCCAATGCAGCTCTTGGCATAAGGCTAGCAAGAACGTGGTAGTCGGATTTTCTCAACTGTAGCGGCAAGTCACGTTTTTTGAAGAATGTTCGGAAAAGTGGATCAAGAAAATCATCCGTCACCTTTATTTCCGTCGACCAAGGTTCGGGTTTATTTAGAGTTTTTAATGCGGCAGTGACTTCGTCGATGGCCTCCCGCATGGCACACTTGCGCTGCTCTCGTTCGGCGACGCCAAAAAGGTCTTCCGTTAAATCGTGTGCCGCGTAAGCGAGTAGCACTTCCTCCGTACAAAAATAGTTCTCGATCTCCCGGCGATACCACATCATCTCCTTGAGGGCCGCGTGGGGTTGCAATTCGCGATCAAGTCGATCAAAGAT
>JANXOJ010000043.1 GCA_025353625.1 Planctomycetota bacterium
TCATGGCCTCTCCGGAGGGTAGAACATCGTTGCCCGCCGCATCCGAGGTGACTTTGAAACAGGTTTCGTCGTAGGTCAGCCCAAACTTGCCCTTAACGTCGCTCGCGCCCGGGCTGAGCAGCCGCACCTTCATATTAACCGATTGGCCGACCAGGACGCAAGTTCCCTCGTCCGTGCCGTCGACTGCGGAGATTTCCAGCTTTCCCAAGACGGGCATGACCCGCTCGGCCGCCGTCGGGGCGGCAGGATAGAACGCGCCTCCCCCATCGAAGAGCACATCCATGCTAACGATACCTCCGACAATATCCTGCGTCGGCACGCCGATGGTCACGCTCGACGAATTGTCTGGAATGGTGATTTGTTGCGAGAAGCCTCCGCCGAGAATCCAAGCCGTAACCGGGTGATCGACGGGCTCGGCCAACGCTACCTTGAAATGGGCAATTTCGCCTTCCACCACGGTGTCGTTGGAGTCGGCACCGCTGATCGTCAGCGTGGGACGGAGCGGGTCTTCGTCGCCTTGAACGGACAGCGACGAGGTTCCGTACCCGACGCCGCCCTCCTGGTCGGTCGCCCACAACTCGACAAAGTAGTCTCCCGGTGCCGTCGGCATTGCAATCTTCTGGCCGGAAGCCGTACTGACCGATACAACGATGCCGTCGACGCTGCACGTCACTTTCCACGAATAGGTGAACGTGTCGTTGATGCCCGGATCGGAGGCGATTGCGTCAAGCGTTCCGGCGACGCCGACATGCCAACGCGAGATGGGTATGCCGATGATTCCGGGAATTGGCGCGACGTTTTGATAGGTGACGGCCGTCTCGGCCTGAACGGCGCGTCCGTCGTCCGTCGTCGCAGTAATGTGGATGGGATAGCGTCCGGCCAGGGAGTCGTCCTCGACGTATGAGTAAGTTTCTACAAACGATGGACTTCCCGGATCGTACCACACGGCGCGGGTAACTCCATTTCCCCAGTCGATCGAGACCTTGACGCTGGAATCGCCAAGTCCGGCCAGGTCGCCGAAAACGGTGACCATCTGGCCCTCGTACACGACGTCCTGATTGACCCGGATGTTGCTCAGCAGCAGCGTGGGATAGGGGACAATCACGGTAAAAGTGTTCTCGTCATAAGCGCCATTCCCGTCGGATACCGTGACCTGTCCCGTAAACGTCCCGTAGCTGTCGTAGGTATGGTTGCCCGGGATGACGCCCTGGAGCGTGCCGTTGGATGACGTGAGAGGGGCCGATCCGGTGTCAACGTCCTGGCCATCGCCCCAATCGACGGTGTAGTCCAGGCTGGTATCGCTCGACGAGAGCGACGTGGTGTATCGGAACGTCGCCAGCGCGGCCAAGTTGACGCTCCGGTTGTCATCGGCCGTGAGTCCGCCGCAGGTCGTCAGTTTCACCTTCGTGGGATCGAGCGCGATCGTCGTATCGACCGGCTCGTGGGCCCCCTGACCGTCATGCACCTGTACGGAAATCGTGTATTCACCGGTCTGCGCATATCGCCTCACGGGCGTATCGAACGTCAATTGGCTTGGATCGACCTCCAGCGACGATTGGTCGGGGGTGCCGTCCGATCCATCGCCCCAATCGATGATGATCGTGCGCGTTCCGCTGGTCCCCGGACTGGCGAACACGCCATGCAGGGTCGCCGACTCGCCCGGCCCCAACTTCTGCGACGACAGGGATATCTGCAAGCCGGCGGAAGGCAGTGCGTCGACCGCGATGGGAATTGATCCGGTCAGGGCCGTCGCTCCCCCGTCGGATACGGACACCTGAATGGTTGCAGAACCAGGTGCCGTATAACGATGCGTAAGGCCATCGAACGACACAGCACCGGCATCCAGCGAGAATGAATCGCTCGACGTGCCATCGCCCCAATCCACCTCTACGCTACGGGCTTCGCCGACTCCGGGGTCGGCAAAGCTGCCGCCCAGCGCGATCGAATCGAATTCGCTGATCGAAGACGCACTGACGCTGAGTATCAAATTGCTTGGCACCACGTTGGCCACGGCAACGCCGTCGGCACCGAGGAAGGCTTGCCCGACGCCGCCGTGAATGTCCGTGGCGATCACGCTGAGTACGAACTGGCCGGGCTGGCCATAGACGTGCGTCGCGGAGGCGGTATTGCCCGCCCCGACGAGCCGGTCGACCGTGCCGTCGCCCCAGTTGACGACGCAGTGGGCGAGGTTGATCGGCACACCACCGACGGCCGCCGCCATCGACAGCGAGCAAGTCTGGCCCTCGTTGAGCGCGACCGGGCCCGTCAGCGCGATCGTCGGGGCCGGGAACGCCGTGGCGGGGACGATCGTCGTCGATTGGGCGTCGGTGCTGGCCGTGTAGTGGTCGTCGCCGGATTAGTCGGCCGTGAGCGCGTGAGTGCCGAGGAGCAGCGTGTTGACGGCCAGCGTGGCCACGCCCGAGGCGTCGACGGCGGCCGTCCCAAGCCAAGCGTCGCCATCGCGGAAGTCGACGCTGCCGCCGAGCGCGGCAATCGAGTTATCGGGCGTCACTGTGGCCCGCAACGTAACGGTCGTGCCCAGCGGTTCGCTCGCCGGGGCCTCGAGCGCGGTGGTGGTCGCCACCCCTGCGGCGTCGAAATGCACGGCGTCGGCCGTGCAGGCGAGGCCATCCACCGTCGCCGTGAGCGAGACAATGAACGTGTCGGCCTCCATCGGTGTGAACGTCAGCGAGGCCCCGTCGCCGGTCGCCACCGCGTCGCCCAGCGAATCGGTCACGCTCCAGGCGTAGGTAATTGGGTCGCCGTCGTTGCCGGTGACACTGTTGCCTGTAACACTGCTACCGAGCGTGATCGGCGTCCCTTCGACCACGGGGCCGGTCGGGGTGCCGGTGATCGCGGCAGTGATGTCGAGGACGTGGACCGTGGCGGGGGCGGACGTCGTGTCGCCGTAGGGGCTACCGGTGGCGGCGGTGATGGTGTGCGTGCCGGCGGAGAGTGTCGTTGCGGTATAGCTCACGCCCAAGAACCCAGGCACCCAACTGAATGCGCCGCTGAGGGTGCCGTCGTTGTTGGTTTCGTTGCCGCTGTTGGCGAAGTCGGCGAGGGTGGTGGTCGTGGGGTCGTTGTTTACGTCGTCGAAGTGGTAGCCGGCAACGAGATTGTCGGGGGCCGGGTAGGCCGATTTGTCGCCGCGGAGGCCCGCGCCGTCGTTGTAGATCGTGGCCGCATCGACGTCGGAGATGTTGGTGTTGTAGATGAGGAGGTCGTCGATGGAGCCGAGATAGGAATTGGAAAAGCCGAACATCGACCCGAAGGCGTCGTTGCCGATGCGGTTTTGGACGGTGTAACCGCCGTTCTGGCCGAGGTTCGTCAAAGGCAGCGACTTGCCGTTGACGAAAATCTGGTAGTTGTCGGAGGTATAAGCAT
>JANXOJ010000050.1 GCA_025353625.1 Planctomycetota bacterium
GGCAGAACTTCACCTATTTGAACGATAGCCTTTGGTATCCGCCATCGACGTACGGTAGTACCTCCGGAACGGTTTCGCCTTACGATAGCAACAATATCGAGGTGCCCAGAGCATGTGGCGGAACTTGCTATTCAATCGGACTGATGCTGGCTTATAACCAGTTCAGCGGCAATAGCTCGTTGCAAACATTTAATCCGGGGCAACCGTCCGGCGACGCCGGTGGGAATGGCCGGAAAGGCGCGCAGAAGATTGTGATCTTCGAGACCGACGGCAATCCCAACTGCTCGGCAGACGCCAGTTTCACCAACAATGGCACTTATCAATCGTACTACAGAGTCCGATACAACAGCACGACGCCATCGTCGAGTGACTTCCCCTACAACGTATGGGGCTATAGCGATAGCGATC
This sequence comes from Planctomycetota bacterium, assembly GCA_025353625.1. Classification (GTDB taxonomy): domain Bacteria; phylum Planctomycetota; class Planctomycetia; order Pirellulales; family Thermoguttaceae; genus JANXQG01. The sequence continues at coordinate 409 of JANXOJ010000050.1, forward strand.
CCACACTGGTGAGCCAAATTAACGGTATCATCGGCCAGATGGCCGCTTCAGACAGTTCCACCGGCTTTAGTTCGGCGACGAGACCTTTCCAATTGCATTGCTTGGCCTTTGGTCCGCAGATTGACAGTACGGCTATCACTACCCTCAGTTCGATGCAGACGACCGGCAATGTGACGGACGGCATGCCTGCCTACAAGCAAATTACCGGCAATGCCAGCACCTATGCCACGAATCTACAGACGGCCATCGGTAAAATCCTTCAAGACGGAGTGCAGGTTTCGCTGATTCAATAGGAAGGGCTCCAAGGTACTCATGTCGCTTTGCGAGATGAACTGGGAGCCTAACCGAAACCGTTGAAACCATGTCCCGTTCAATCGTCGAATTCCAGAACGTCAGCAAGACCTATCGCGTCGGGCTGCTACAACGCCGTGCGATCCACGCCTTGCGCGACGTGACGTTCGACGTGCCGTGCGGATCGGTATTCGGGCTGATCGGACCCAACCGTGCCGGCAAGACGACGCTCGTCAAGGCTCTGCTTTCGATCTGTCGGCCAACTTCCGGAACGATCCTTCGCATGGGCCGCAGTTCGTCGGATCGCAGCACGTTGGCCGGCATTGGTTATCTGCACGAAAGTCCCGCGTTTCCCAAATATCTGTCTGCCAAGGCTTTTCTGGACTACTACGGTGGCCTGGCATTGCTCACGCGCCGCGAACTAGCTAGACGCATTCCAGCACTTTTGGACGAGGTCGGCCTTGCCGATCGCGCCGATGAAGCCGTGGCCGCATTCAGCAAAGGCATGTTGCAGCGTTTGGCCTTGGCCCAAGCTTTGGTGAACGATCCGGAGTTGCTCGTTCTCGACGAGCCGACGGAAGGGATGGACCTCAGTGCCCGCAAACTGCTTTATGAAGTCATCCGTCGCCGCAAGGCCCAGGGCAAGACGGCAATCATCGTTTCGCACAGTATGGCCGATGTGGGGCAATTGTGCGACCGAGCGGCCGTGCTTCGCGGCGGTCAACTCGCGTTCAAGGGGACGCTTGCCAAGTTGACCGGTGAAGCCGCGACAGACATCGACGTCGAGACGTTGCAGGCCGCACTTGAGCCGCTCTACTCGGGCGGGATCATTGCGCCAATTTTTGCAGGAGCCGCATCATGAACGTCGCCGCGATCCATTCGGTGATCTTCCGCCTCGTAAAAGACACTTTTCGTCAATCGTTTGTATCGGGCCTATGCTGGCTCTTGTTCGGACTCAGTGCAATCTGTATCCTCGGTTGCCTGAGCGTGAGCGTCAGCGGCCCGATGTCGCTGGCCCCGCCCGACGAGACACCCAACTTCCTGCCCCGCTTCGATAAAGAGGCCCAGGACGAACATAAACTCAAGGCGTCCGGCGTGACGGTTGCCGAGGGGACGTTGAGCTTGGCGTTCGGTGCCGTGAAGGTGGCCGTGGCACGCGACGTGCCGAATGCAGTCCACTTCTTCCAGTTGATCCTCGCGGCCGGCGTGGCCGATACGCTCGGCTTGCTCTTGACGCTCGTATGGACGGCCGGCTTTTTGCCGGGCTTTTTGGCTCCGCAGGCGGTCGCCGTGTTGTTGGCGAAGCCCGTGCCGCGATGGGGCCTCTTGGCCGGGAAATATATCGGCGTGTTGGCCTTCGTGCTCGTCCATGCAGCATTTTTCGTGGGCGGAACGTGGCTTGCGCTTGCATTGCGGACGGGCGTGTGGGACGCTGGCTATTTGCTCTGCATCCCGCTGTTGCTCTTGCAGTTCGCCATCTTTTTTGGCTTTTCGCTGTTGCTGGCCGTCTGCTGCCGCAGCACGGTCGTTTGTGTTTTTGGCTCGATCGCCTTCTGGGGGATATGCTGGGCCATCAACTTTGGCCGACATGCCGTGATGGCTGCCGACAAGGTAGCCCACGGCGGAAGCTTCTCTTCGCTCATGGTCCGCATGGCAGACATCGGCTACTGGCTCTTGCCCAAGCCGGTCGATCTGGGCGTCCTGGCCTTTGGTACGTTGGGTGCCCAATCGCACTTTCGCCCAATCCTGGAAAGCACCGCCGGGCTATCGCTTGGACTATCGGTCGCAACCTCGCTGCTGTTTACGGCGGTTGTGTTGTACGCCGCCAGTAAGCAGTTCGCCGAAATGGATTACTGATCGCCCTACCGCTGCGTAAAAAATACCAATGCTATCAGCCCGCCCATCACGACCACGGCGGCCAACATCGCCCAGGCAAGCCAAGTCTGCCCCTCTTCGTTCGACGCCTTACGCAAAAGCTTGTTCTTGCGTCGCTGAAACTCGACGCTATCCTCGTACCGAAGTTCAAACGTTTTTTTACACGCCGGACAACGGCCCAGTTTGCCGAGCAAGTCGCTCGTGGCCTTGACGAGATGGCCCGACGGACAGCGGATGTGCAATGGCTTGGGACTTTCGCCTTCCTCGATAGGCTCGGCTTCAGCGATAGGGGGCGACGAATCGGCCCACGCTGGTAGTATGGCAGGCGAGACGCCCGCCCCACAATCGATCGGGAAAGAAGGGGCCGGCAATGCGGGGGCATGAAACGGTCGGCTCGTATCGCTTTGTCCTGGGATATCGAACGGAAGCGCGGCCTTGGCGTGGGGGTCAAAGCCGAGAACAAACGCCGGCTTGTCGAAGGGATTGGGGGCCGATTGCGGTAGAATCTCAACCGGCGCGGACTCCAACGGCTGAGCTACTGGCAATGGTGCCGCGGGCATCGTGGACGGCACGACTTGCTGCGGATAACCCTGCACCGGATAGCCTTGCGGTTGCGGCCAATCGGTTGGCCCCGACATAAACCCAGGCTGTGGC
>JANXOJ010000059.1 GCA_025353625.1 Planctomycetota bacterium
CCATTGGGCTTGCGCCCCCTGGCTATTGACTTTCGCCCCTCTGGGGCTGGAAAAGACTACAATCCCTGCGGGCTCGATATGCGTCCTATTGACGACGTAGGGGTCGAAGCCATTAGCCCCAGGCACGGAGCGCACCTGGGGCGTCTGACAGAAGCGGTCGCCGCTCATCTCGCCCACTGACCCAACCCTTCGTTGCTTCCTAGGGTGTGAACGGTTACTCTCGTTCTTTCTCCTCTGCGAACCTCAGCGTCCCCAGCGGTTCATTTCTTGCATTGAAGCGGAATTATGCCTCTCCAAGCTCACGAAAGCATTTGGCTAGGTTCCGGGCATGTTTTGAATCCGGCCGCGTGATGTCGGCCAGCACCAACGGTGCGTCCAATACCAGCCAAGGCAAACAGCCAGGGTTCCGGCTACAGCCCAACGGCCAAAACCTCATTGACCTTTGCCGGCGTGAGTGCATTCAGCGAACTGTTTGCCGTCTTGCCGGAAGCGGTTCCGAGCGAGGCAAAGTAGTAGTTGGCCGCCGCCGGAATCAGGATCGACTTGCTCGAATCGACCGGTGCCGGTGCCGCGCCGACTGCCGATGTCGCGGGCACGGAGGTTGCCGCCAGAGCCGCTGGGATCGTCGATGTGGTCGTATTGGTCGAACCTATGCTTGACGACACAACCTTGGCCGCCGCCGGCAACGTGCGATCGACGATGGTGACCGTTCCCTGACTGACGCCGAGGCTGGCGTTCGCCGGAAGTTGAAGGCTGACGGTGAACGTCGCATTCTGCTTCTTCGTGGTGTTGGCCAGAATGGGAACGGTAATCAGTTGTTGCGTCACGCCGGGCAAGAACGTCAGTTTGCCGTTGGTCGCGCGATAGTCGGTGCCGGCAAGTGCCGTGCCGTTGAGCGACGAGTAGTTGACCGTCACCGAATTCGCGCTGGGATGCGTCAGGCTGACGACAAAACTGGCGTTGTAGCTTCCAGAAGCCGGCTTGGTGACGGTCAGATTGCCGATCACTATCGAGGGCATCGGCAGTACGTCGATTATGGTAAAACCGCCGGCCGCCCGACCGAGCGTGGCACCCGTCGGATTCGTCAAATTGACGGTGAACGAGCGACTTGCCAACCCGTTGGTTGTCTCGCCAGCGACATTGATCGCGAGGAGCTTGGTCGTTTCTCCCGGGTTGAAGGTCAACGTCCCGGAGGTAGCCGTGTAATCCCTACCGGCAATTGCCGAGCCGTTCGCGGTGGCATAGGCAACGGTGACTGGCGTTGTCGCGGTCGAAGTCAAGCTAATCGCATAGACCCCCTGAGCGGCAGCTGAGCTTACTCCGAGGCTAATATCGCCAATGACAATCGAGGGCACCACGATACCGTCGTTAATTGTTCCCAGCCCGGTACCCCGCGACACCGTTGCATTCAAGACGTTCTTGACGCCAAGTTTGAAATTTTTGGCGGC
>JANXOJ010000077.1 GCA_025353625.1 Planctomycetota bacterium
AGGCGCTCGGAGAAATAGGAGATCCCGGAGCAGCAGGACCACTGATTGAGACGCTGAAGTACGAGAAGTCTAAATGGGCCGTCCGCAAGGCGCTGGGACAGCTGGGAGAGCAAGCAACGCCCCACTTGATCGCTGCCCTGAAGTCTCCAAACTGCAAAGTTAAGGTTGACGTCATTAAGCTCATAGGGGAAATCAAAGATGCGAGAGCTACACCCGCACTTGTCGCTGCCTGCCGCGAGAGTGAGATTGCGAATCATGCATTGCTTGCACTTGAACGTTTCGGTGCGTCGGCATTGCCATCGCTCATTGAGCTGCTCAAGCAAGGGCCACCGAGTTTGCGCCCAGAAGTTGCCGCCACTTTAGGCCGGGTCGGAGACAGGAAAGCAATTCCATCGCTGCTCGCTGCCATTGGAGCGTCCGACGCTCGGATCGTGCTCGCTGCTCTTCATGCCCTAAATCGATTGGGCTACGTATTTCCCAATACTAGCGCACTGCGACCGGCACTCCCGGTCCTCCAGTCTGCACTTGCTGATCCCGAACCCAAGACTCGTATCGAAGCCCTGCACCATCTAGAACGGCTCCTCGGGACGCGTGCTATCCCAGCGATCATCCGGCTCTGCAGTGATTTCGATGAGAATGTACAAAAGGAGGCTACTTATGCCCTGGCTGAACTGGGGGATGCGCGGGCCATCGAACCATTGATCCATCGCTTGCGCAAAAACAGTATTCCTTTCCATCAACAACCAGACATCATCCGGTTGACGGCTCTCGGAACGACCGCCCACCAGACGGGGCGAACGCAAGAGGTATTCGATGAGATCTGTCATTTAGACAAGAAGACCAGCGGTGATTGTTATGAGTTGTACGTCGCGATTAAAGCTTTGAATCTCCATCACCGGCATGAAATCGCAATTCCTTTGAAGCACCTTCTACTCACGGCCCTTAAGAAAGAGCAACCGCTTTCTGAGCTCGCAAGTCAATTGCTCGCCGAAATCGGCGCACCAGAGGTCATCCGTCCTCTGGTGGAGTGCTTTGGGAACGACTTGTCCTCCGAGGGCGTCCAGCGATTGAAGGATAACCTTAGGCGCGTCAACGAGCGATGGAACGAGACGCCGGAGGCACTCGCCGGAATCCCCGCTTTACTCGATGCCCTTCATCGGCATTATCGGAAATCGACGGCCGAGGGACTCAAGCTTCTCGGCTGGCACGCGAAAACGGACTGTGACTGCATTGCTTATGCGATCGCTACCGAAGACAAACAAACAGTCCTGGGTTTCGGTTCGGCAGCGGTGGCCCCACTCATCGATGCCCTTGATAAAGTCCTCTGGTTCTCGGTCGTCGAGGTACTCGACGAACTAGATGCGCTCTGGGTGCAGTCAGATCTGGCGAAAAAACAAGTCCCGCCACTCATCGAACGATTGGCCGGTTTAGGGAACGATAGGATTGCGGACGGTAATTGGGTTGGTTGCGCGGGCCACCGCCTCAGTAGGCTGAATGACGGGCGGGCTGTCCAGCCTTTGCTGGATGCTTTGAAGGAGATAGACGAGCGCAATTTAGGCGGTTGGAATGCGGTGTATTTTAAGGGACGATATTGCCAAAATGGGATCTGGGGTGGTGCCGGAGTTATTGAAGTGGCTCGAAGCGGAGGGTGCCCATCCACGTGGAGAAATGCTTCATCTAATGTGCAAGTTGGAAGATCCGCAGTTGGTCGGCCAGCTTGCAGCGATTATTGCTGAACACGGTTGGTTCGCATGGGCTCCGCTTCAAGCCGTGGAATCTATACTCCGAAAGCACGCTGCAGCCGTACCGCTGGAAGTTCTGAAACAAGTAGGCAAACTGTCTGATTGTTTTGAAACACGAACAGTTTCCGTAATGCGTTATGGGTTTGATGCAATGACGGACAACCCAACAGGTCTCGAATACCAGGAGAAGGAACAACGGAGTTATGAACTTAACTGTTCCACCGCACGCGAACTAGCAAAAACAGCGATCGCTCGACGACGGGAGAAGAAGTGATAAACGGCAATAAGGTGACAGATCGGACCGGTCCATTTACTGTAATTTCGGACATCCCGGGGGAAGGAAAGGTGACATTCACCAAAATTGACAAGTCGGGGAGAGTTGGGTAAAACCTATGAATGCCACGAACATCGGACTGGTTGGAAATCGTCAACCGACCGGAGTCCGAAGCAGAGTTGAGCGCCTTGCGGCAATGCGTGACCACCGAGACCGCGATACGATTGAAGATTGAGTGGTCCCTTCGGCCCCGGAGCAGGCCGAAGAAAGAGTAATGACTGCACGGAACAACTTCGACTAGACGATGCAAATTGCCTATGGGATGTCACCTTTTCTTTCCGGCACAGACACAACAAACACCCGAAAGTCTTCGATGAAAGTCATCGTATCGCTGATTGTGGCGGCCGTGCTTTGCTCAAAAGCGGCTGGGGCAGACGCCGTGCCGCCGCCTTCACCGGTGAGCGAGTTGCTTGGATTGCATAACCCCGTCTGGACCTCGCACGACAACCTCCGCGATCCGTCCGTTTTGAAAGTCGCCGATGGTTACCGCGTCTTCTACTCGCGCCTTTCCGGGAAGAACTGGGGCTCGCCGCAGAGTTGGGCGATTGCCGCCGTCTTCACCAAGGACTTTGTCCATTTCGAGGACGATCGCGACATTTCTCCGAAGGGCCATGCGTCGCCGGGCGATGTCGTCTCGTGGCATGGACGTTTCCTTTTGCCGTATCAGAGCTATCCGGCCAAACCGACGCGACTGGTGTTCAGCGAATCGACGGACCTCAAGTCATGGTCGCCGCCTAAGCCCTTCTTGATTGAGGCCCTGGACTTGCCCTGGAACGATGCCAAGCGTGTGATCGATCCGACGTTTGTATTGGACGGCGATACGCTTCACTGCTTCTTCGTCGGCGCGACGATGAAGCCGGCGAAAGCCAATTTACTGGGGCACGCCGTCACTCGCGACCCCAAGTTGGAGAAGTGGGAGATATTGTCCCGCGACGCACCGCTGCTGGGTCGGTCCGATCGTGCACCCGACGGGGTTGAGAATGTGAGCGTATTCCGTACCGGCAATCATTGGACAATGATTTACAGCGAGGGCCTTGCGGCGCAACACCTCGCGTTGGCAACGTCAACCGACCTATTAACTTGGAAGTTGGTTGGTCCGCTTGAGATTCTCCGCCAAAAATGGATGCAGCACAAATATGGCGCGCCGTTTGTCTGGCGAGACGGCGCCGGTTGGCGCATGATCCTGATGGGTGAGAATGCCGACGGGCGAACGACCTTCGGCCTCTTGTCCTCTCCGGATGGAGAGCATTGGACCCTGCTGCCCGAGTAATGTCTTGTGCGTACAACGTGTGCGTACCCGTACAACGCGTACAACGGGGTCAGGCTTGAATTATCAAATATCCCGATTGTCGAAGGTCGAGATGAATGATATTCTATCGCCATGGCACGCCCAGCACGCATCGATTTTCGGCAACGCCGTCTGCCGCGTCGCCAGCCGTGGCATCGGGCGAGCAGGCATCTTTTGGAGCGATGATGATCGCCGACGCTATCGCGCGGACGTCGGTGCTTGCGTGCGGGAAGACGATGCGCCCTTGATGGAGGTCATGGCCGCAAGCCGCCACGCCATCGGCAGCACCGCGTTTGTGGAAAAGACTGAGCGAACGATCGAACGACGGCGCGATGGGCGCGTCCAGGACGAAGACCAGGATCTGCCGCATTGGACGGTGGCAATGGAGGAAATCGACCATTGGGTGGCGGACCATTGGGTGGCTCGCCATTATCGCATCGAAGAGGCGGTGCTGAAGGAGCATGGCCATCGTGCCGGGATGGCCAAGGCGGTCGTGGTGGAATTGGCCTATCGTCTTGCTGACATGAGCGGCCGGGCGCGCCGGGCGATTGGTGACCACTACCGCCTCGGATCAGCAGTGGTGAGCGCCATTCATCGAAAGGTTCAGAAGGACTGGCGCAACGTCCTGCTTATCGTCGCCGCGCTTGCCTTGCGGCGTCAAGGCAAGCGCGCTAGTAGAAACCAATAATTGATAATTCCCGCCCGACCCCGCGTCCCGCAAGGCGAGGCACTGGCCGAGCGGATGCGCACCGCGGGTCTATCGCAAATCGAGCTTTATCGTGATACGTTTGGCGTGGCAACGCTCTATGTGGGGCATAAGTAGTCGTACCCAAAGCCGCAATCCGGTATGCACTGCGGAATAAATAACGGTCGTTCCTTCACAATGAGACGGTCGTTCCTTCAATGAGGAGGTTGTGCGGCTTCCCTAGCCGAAACGCCCGATTCACCGTCCGGGGCACCGTCGGGGGGCACCGCCCTGAGGTCGTCGGGGGCGACCACGTATTTACCCCGTTGCAACTTCAGCCCGCAAAGGTCTTTCCGTTTTTCTCAATTTGGTGCATAAATGGCCTTTTCCCGCAGCTTTCCCCCGCCCCACTACCCCGGAAAGCGGCATCCTCATACAATCAGGGAAACGGATGGAATTTATGATCCCCCTTCGGTATCGCAGTAAGTTTACGAACCCATGAATATCGACTTCAAACTGCCCGAATTGGGCGAGAATATCACTAGCGGCGACGTCGTGAACGTGCTGGTCCACGAGGGTCAAACCATCGCGGCCAACGAAGGCGTGGTTGAACTTGAGACCGACAAGGCCGTCGTGGAGATTCCTTGCCCACACGCCGGTCGGGTGGCAAAGCTGCTCGTCAAGAAGGGCGATAACGTCAAAGTTGGCCAGACCTTGCTGACCATTGGCAGTGGCGAAACGGTTGCCCCCAGAGCGGCGGCAGTGGACGCGGTCCACGCAAAACCGGCGGAAGCATCAAAACCGCCGCTCCCGTCTGCCGCAGCGAAGGCTGCCGCAACACCTGCCGCCTCCACTCAGGTCGTCGATCGAGCCGGCCCCATTCCCGCCGGGCCGTCGGTACGCCGGATGGCCCGCGAATTCGGCATCGATCTGCGAAACTTGGCCGGTAGCGGCAAGCACGGACGGATTACCGCGGAAGACTTGCAAGCTAGCAGCCCTTCGGTTCGCGCGGCAGTTCATGCGGCGGCTTCCGCGGCCGCCTCGGCTCCTACTCCGTCGGCTGCAATTGCCAAACCGGCCGTTGCCTCACCAGCCGCCAGTCCGATTGCCCCGGTCGATGGCGGCAAAGATGCCTGGGGGCCGGTGCGCGTGGAACGCATTTCGCGAATCCGCAAGACCATCGCCGAACAGATGGTCCGTTCGGCCACGACGATTCCGCACGTTACGAATTTCGACGATGCCGACGTCACCGAACTCGAACGCTTGCGGCAAGGGACCAACGCCCGACAGGCGAGCGAGGGCCAAGGCATCAAGCTGACCATGATGCCCTTCGTCATGAAATCGGTTGCCCTAACGCTTCGCAATCATCCAGTTCTCAACGCGGTCTTTGACGACGGGAACGAACAGATCATTTACAAGGAATATGTAAACTTAGGTATCGCCGTCGATACGCCGCGCGGACTGGTCGTGCCCAATGTTCGCGGCGCGGATCGGCTTTCCATCATGCAAATGGCCCAGGCCCTCGGCTCCATCGCCGAGCGGGCGAAGGCGTCGCAATTTGCCGTCGATGACCTTCGCGGCGGCACCTTCACGATTAGCAACCTCGGCACCGTGGGCGGCGCGTATAGCACGCCGATCATCAATTACCCCGAGGTCGCCATCCTGTTGATCGGCCGAGCCAGGTGGCGGGCCGTTGTTCGCGGCGAAAATCACGACCGCATCGAGAGCCGGCTGATGCTTCCCTTGAGCCTTTCGTTCGATCATCGTCTGGTCGATGGAGCGGCTGCCGGCCGCTTCCTCAACGAAGTCATCCGCAACCTAGAATCGCCCGGCATGTTGCTGCTGGGGTAGGAAGAGAAGGCGGAATGGGGAAGGTGGACGGGAAGACAATCTCCCATCCGCAGTCCCTATTCCGCCTTCCGCCATCCCAATTCCCCCTTCCCAACTCCCCCTTTCTCCTTCTCTCACATGGACTCACAACTCGTTGTACTCGGCGGCGGACCTGGTGGTTACGCGGCGGCGTTTTTAGCGGCCGATCTCGGCATGCAAGTCACCCTGGTCGATGTCGAGTCGCGGCTGGGCGGCACCTGCCTGCTGCGCGGCTGCATTCCGTCGAAGGCCCTGCTACACGTCGCCAAGGCGATGTCGGAAGCCGCGCACTTGGGCGAATGGGGCGTCGCGTTTGCCAAGCCGACGTTGGATATTAACGCCATGCGGGCGCGGAAGGAGAAGGTCATCGCCACGTTGACCGGCGGCCTAAAACAAATCGCCGCGAAGCGAAACGTAAAACTCATTCAAGCCAAGGGGACGTTTGAAGACGGTCAGACGTTGCGCTTGCAAAGTGTCGGCCAGACGCCGTTGGCCGACGATCGCATTCGCTTCCAGAATTGCATTCTAGCAAGCGGCTCGCGCCCCACGAAGATTCCGGCCTTCAACCTGCCGACGCCGCGGGTGATGGATTCGACGACGGCCTTGGAATTGATCGACATACCGGAATCGATGCTGGTGGTCGGCGGCGGCTATATCGGCCTGGAAATGGCCACCGTCTATGCGGCCCTGGGGACGCGCGTCACGGTCGTCGAATTGACCGATGGTCTGTTGCCGGGCGCGGATCGCGACTTGGTCCGTCCGCTGCACAAAAAGCTGAGCGGCGAATTTGCAGCGATTCTGCTGGGCACCAAGGTCGTCTCGATGGTCGATAAAGGCCATGCCATTGAAGTGACCTTCGACGGCAACGTCGAGCAAAAGGTTCAACATTTCAGCCGGGTGCTGGTCTCGGTAGGACGGCGGCCCAACAGCGATGGCCTGGGCCTGGAGAAAACCAAAGTTCAGATCGACAGGCAAGGATTCGTCGCGGTCGATCCCCAGCGGCGAACCGCCGAACCAAAAATCTGGGCCATCGGCGACGTGGCCGGGCAACCGATGCTCGCCCACAAGGCGGCCCACGAAGGTCGAACGGCAGTCGAGGCCATCGCCGGGCACAAAGTGGCTTTCGAGCCTCGTGCGATCCCGGCCGTCGTCTTCACCGATCCGGAAATCGCCTGGGCCGGCCTCACCGAAACCGAGGCCAAGCAGCAGGGACGCACCGTGGAAGTCGCACAGTTCCCCTGGGCGGCAAGCGGTCGCGCACAAGCGGTTGGCCGCACGGAAGGCTCGACCAAGTGGCTCATCGATCCGGCCAGCCAGCGCGTGCTGGGTTGCGGCATCGTCGGAGCGGGTGCCGGCGAGTTGATTGCCGAATCCGTGCTGGCTATTGAAATGGGGGCCTCGATTGCCGATGTGGCCGAATCGATCCACCCCCACCCCACGATGAGCGAGACGCTAGCCTTCTCCGCCGAAGTATTCTTCGGCACGGCGACCGATCTTTATCGCCCGCGAAAAAGCTGACGCCCGATCGCCTTCATCGTCCGGGTCGTAGACTAGGCCCTCTTCCTCCGCACCGCACGCCAGCCGGCCAGTGCTAGGCCGACGACCAATAGGGCTAACGTACCTGGCTCGGGAACGGCCACGGCCGCAGACGCCGCAGGCGGGGCATCCAAGGCAAAGGGTGCGCTGGCGGCACTGACGTCGAAGACCAGTGAGGCCCCCGCTGCGATGGTCACGTTCGTGCCATCGAGTACGGCCGCGTTGGATGCCAACGTCAAGGTGCCCGCCACAACATTCGTTCCGCCGAGATACGTGTTGCCGCCGCTGAGAATAAGGTTGCCCGTCCCGTACTTGCGAAGCCCTCCATCGGCTGGATCGCCGCTGAGCAGGTTTTGGGCGATGCGAATGTTGTTGGCCTGCGTGTCGATGATGGCACCGCCGATACCGACGTTCACCGTGTCGAGTCCTTGCATGAACGTCAAACTGCTGACGCCGGCCTGAAGCGTGCCGCCATTGAGGTTCAAGGTGCTCGTCCCGCCGCCGTCGACGATGTTGGACTTGACGATCGCCAGTCCGCCGTTGAGGCTGAACGTGCCGCTGGGCGTCACGGCACCGGAACTGGCGGCGATTTGCAAAGCCGAATTGACGACCAGCGTCCCGCCGTTCATGGTCAAGGTTCCGGAGACGGTGCCATTCGATGCGGTACTCGCGGACGTCGTCTGGCCGATGGTTAGCGCGTTGACATCGATGATGCCGGCGTTGAAGATCAAGTTGCCGACCGGGTTCTGGCCGTTGGGCTGCGGCGCATCCATCTTGCCCAGCGTGAGCGAGTCCAGAAGCGCGTTGACCGTTCCGCCGGTGAGGTCCATCGTGCCGATCGGGGTGTTGCCCGTGTTGTTGACATTGTATAAGCCGAGCGTAAGATTCGAGCGGCCGACGCCATCGGTCCCGCGGATGGTCAGAGCACCGCTCGTGCTGAAGCTCACCCTGGTATCTCTAGCCTTCCCGGTGGCCACGAATAGCGAGCCGACGTTCAAGTTATTGACCGCACCGAGTTTCAGGGCCACCGTCATGAAGCCTTGGGAATTCTTGCCGTTACCGACGAACAAATTCGTTGCGGTGATGGAATTCGTGCCCGCCAGGATAATCGAGTCGGGCGCGGAATTGCCCGTGGTTGCGTTGAGGCCGAAATCGAACTCGCTGACGTTGGCCGAGAAACTGCGCGCGGCCGAAAGGTCGAGTACGGTGCCCGTGCCGTTGCCGCTGCCCACGACGGCCGTGGCGTTGCTGGCGCTAAGTACGAGGTTGCCGCCCGTGCCCAGCACCGACAGCGTGCCATCGCTCAGGTTGACGACGGTGCCGCTGGTGGTGCTGGCGATGGTCAGGGTCTGACCGAGGTTCAGTCCTTGAATGACGTTGATTCCCGCACCGGACATCGTCAGGCCGCCGATGGTTTGGTTGGTGGTTCCGCCCAGGTCGAGCACGGACCCGACGGCAGTACCCGTCATGGCCAGCGAGCTCAAGGGCGACGTGCGATTGTTGCCCACCACGGTGAGCGTGCCGTTGGTGAGCGTCGTCGCGCCGCTGTAGCCGTTGGGGTGGTCGAGCGTGACGACCGTGCTATTGACGGTCAAGGCCGCCGCGCCATTCATCGCGTAGTCGGCCGTTTCCACGAAAAGGGCCGGCGATTTCACCGTCACGGTATTCTGCGTAATCGCATTGGAGCTTTGCAGCACCAGCGCGCCGCCGTTGTCCGCCACCGGGGCATTTCCCAACGCACCGCTGACGTTCACCGTGCCTGCGGTCACGGTCAACGTGCCCGTGAAGTTGCTCGTGCCGGTCAGATTGACGATGCCCACGGCGCTGTTCATCGTCAGTCCTTCGGTAAACGCGCCGACGGAATCGTTGTTGAGCGAACCGATGTTCAGAATGCCACTGCCGATCGCGCTGAGTGTGTTATTGCGATTCGTGCTGCTGGCAAACAACGTGTTGATGGTCGCATTGGCACTGTTGTTGAGCGTGCCGAACGTGTTGATGAGGTCCACGGAGCCAACGGAGAGCGCGTAGCCGTCTCCACTGTTGTTGGTAATGGAAACGACCGTGCTGCCGGCAACGCGGTAGCTTGGCAGGCCGAGAGTCTTGCCGGTGTTTCCGAGCGTAAGTGCTCCTACGTCAATCGTATCCGTTCCAGGGCTGGCACCGAGCAAGATGTTCGGGGTAGCGAACAACTCGGGGGCATCGCCGCGAAGCCGCAAGGTCGTTCCCGAGGCAAAGACGAACGACGAATTCTGCAACGCTGCGGAATTCGCCAGGGTTAATACGCCCGAGGAAAGAGTCGTAGAACCGCTGAAGGTATTGACGCCACCTAGGACCAGATTGCCCGAGCCGGTTTTAGTCAGGGCCAGCTTTGCCGTCCCGCCATCCTGGAGCACGCCGAGGAAGAGCGAGTCGCCGTTGCTGCCGTTGATCGTCAAGGTGGCGGCGGCGGCCCCGCCGTTCTCAATCGTTGCCCCGCCGGGCGTCACCGCGTCGGTGCTGAGGCTCGTGAGCGTTAAACTGTTGCCGCCCAAGCGGAGCGTAGTGCCGGCGGGCACGGCGGGACTGAAGGCCACCGAGCGGGAACCCGAGGTGCCGCCGAGTGCCGAGGCCGAACCCATCTGCAAGACGCCGGCGTTCAATACCACGCCCCCCGTGAAGCTATTGCTCCCGGAGAGTAGGGTGGTGCCGCTGCCCGACTGAGCGAGGGAACCGCTGCCGCTAATGTTTCCCGCGAGGGTCAGGTTGTCGCCGCGTTTGATGGCGAGCGTGCCGTTGTCGGCCACGTTCCCAGTGATGCTGCCCACGGTCCCACCGTTGCCGAGTTGCAGCGTGCCGCCGTTGATCGTCGTGCCGCCGCTATAGGTGTTGCTGGTCGTGATGGTAAGTATGCCGCTGCCCGACTTCGTCAAGTTGGCGATGCTGCTCGTGCCGTCGGAAATACCGTAGGGCCCGGTCAGGGTGTAACTGCCGGTTGTGTTGAAGGTCACGACCGACGGGCTGACGTTGGCGTCGGTGATGGCCACGTTGGTGTTGGTGGCGGTATCGTCGAAGAGTACTTGGTCGCCGGAGAAGTAGTCGGCGGTACCTCCGCTAATGGCCATCTGCCAATTCTTCGGCAAGGCAAGGGTCGCCGTCGTCCACTGACTGCCGAGAGCCCCGGTCCATTTCGGGTAATCTCCCGAACCGATGATCGACAGATCGACTTCGCTTCCCGGATAGGTCAATTGTGCGGATTGACGCGGAGTCAGGTTGGCTACCGTGCCCAGCACGAAGCCGGCGGTGCCGCTGCCAGCAATCGTGCCGTAGGTGATG
>JANXOJ010000087.1 GCA_025353625.1 Planctomycetota bacterium
CCCGCATTGGTTGCGGCGGTCGCATCGGGCTCTGATGGCTGCTTGCTCTTTGACTCGACGGCCCCACGTTTTGGCGTCGCCAACTTGTGGTTTCTGCGGCAGTTATCGCAATGCAAACAATCCCCAGCCTCGCTTTCGCCAAAATAATGAAGAACTTCCTGCTGTCGGCAAGTGGTACTCAAAGCGAATCGCACGACCCGATTAAGTTTGTCGTATTCCGCCGATTTCCGCGAGTCCAATGCGGCAAAGTCGATTTCAAGCTCGTCGAACGGCACGTCGCGTTTGACCATCCGAATCGCCCGGCCACGAAATGGCGGCACGTACGTGAACCAAGCCGATTCGCTCAGTTCATGCAAGGCATGGGACACAGCCGGCTGGTCCATTTCCAAGGTGGCGGCCAAGTCCTTTGTACGAAGCTCAACCAGTTCGTTCCGTCGGTCGCCGACAATGCGTTCGACGCCTTTGAGGACGCGCCGCCGAACCTTAGCCTGTCGCGGCAACAAATCGACCAACGTTAACGAGTCGCTATCAATCCGCACCTGGGCCATATTCTGCGAGGAAACGAGGCGTTCCAGCACGCCCGCCGACTCCAAGATTTGCTCGCAATTGCCGACGCCATCGTTGCCGAGCGAGAGGCCGAGCCGTTCCTTCACGTCTTGCTGGGTCAACTGGATCGGATCGTCTTCGCAGTCGCGGAGGAACTCGTAAACCTGCTGGATCGCGTCGGGGCCGGGGTGCGAATTCTCGATGAAGAATTCTTGTATCCAACGATCCGATGCGTGGTAGAGCATTAGGCAGCGCGAGGGCTGGCCGTCGCGTCCGGCGCGGCCCGCTTCCTGATAGTAGGCTTCCAGGGTTCCCGGCAAGTTGTAATGTACGACGAAGCGGACGTCGGACTTGTCGATACCCATGCCGAAGGCGTTCGTGGCCGTAATGACCTCGATCCGCCCGCTCATAAACGCTTCTTGTGTGGCGCGCCGTTCGTCGGGCGGAAGCCCTGCATGGTAAACGGCAGATCGCCGCTTGGTATGTTTGGCGATAATCTCGGCCACTTCTTCGGTTTTCTTCCGCGTGGAAGCATAGATAATGCCCGAGCCGGGCGCATCGCGGAGGAACTGCACGAGCAGTTCGCTTCGCTCGCGTTCGCTGCGTGGGCAGGAAATCTCGTAAAATAGATTCTCGCGGGCAAAACCGGTGATGAATGTCTGCGGCTCGCGGAGCTTGAGTAGTTCGATGATATCGCGGCGCACGTTGTCGGTGGCTGTGGCCGTCAGGGCGATGGTCGTCGGATTGCCCAAGAGGTGGCGGAAGTATCCCAGCCTTGCGTAGTCGGGCCGGAAGTCGTGGCCCCACTGGCTGACGCAATGGGCTTCATCGATTGCCAGAAGCTTCAATCCCACCGCTCGCACGGCTTCGATGAATCGCTCGCTGCGAAAGCGTTCCGGCACGACGTAGGCCAAGCGGAACTCGCCTGCCGCCACGCGGTCGAGCCGATCGTGCTGCTCCTCAACGGAGAGCGAACTATTGATGAACGTTACGGGGATTCCGCGAACTTGCAACTGATCGACTTGGTCCTTCATTAGCGCAATTAGCGGCGAAACAACCAGCGTCAGCCCATCCAGTGCAAGGGCCGGCAACTGGTAGCAAAGGCTCTTGCCGCCCCCGGTCGGCATCACGCATAGGCAATCCTGCCCGGCCATGACGGTGGAAATAACATCCTTCTGGCCCGGGCGGAACGCGGTGAGGCCGAAGCGCGGGAGGTAGGATTCGATAGTATCGACGGAATCGCTCATCTTGGCATTATAGGGTTTCTGCTGCGGAATTGAGTAGGGAGCTTTTTGCTGGCCGATTGCGGCGGTGATCGGATGAAGGGGTATTTGCTTCGCGATAAATGATATCAGATATCGCAACGGATAAGCGGAAAGATGTAGCAAATGAATTCGATTGCTACGAAACGCCCACGTCGCGTTTATT
Source organism: Planctomycetota bacterium (assembly GCA_025353625.1). Lineage (GTDB taxonomy): Bacteria > Planctomycetota > Planctomycetia > Pirellulales > Thermoguttaceae > JANXQG01. The sequence goes on from JANXOJ010000087.1 coordinate 1,975, forward strand.
GCAGCGGCGTCTAAAATGGAGCGTATATCGCGATCACCGTTTATCCGTTCGCTCCCGTAAAACAATAACTTCCCTGATTGCGACTTTGTGGCGGAGGCAGGAGAACTGCAAAGTCCAGATTCTTGTGGTGCAGGCGTCTTGCCTCCGCCACAAAGTCGCAATCAGGGAAGTTATTGTTTTACGGGAGCGAACGGATAAACGGTGATCGCGATATACGCTCCATTTTAGACGCCGCTGCAATAAACGCG
>JANXOJ010000095.1 GCA_025353625.1 Planctomycetota bacterium
GAACGGATGAAAATTCCGGTTTTTCACGACGACCAGCACGGCACCGCGATTATTGTCGGTGCGGCTATTGTCAATGGACTCAAGGTGGTGGGAAAAGACATCAGCCAGGTGAAGCTGGTAGGGTCTTCGTGACCATGAGTACGCGGTGCTTTCGACACCGCGCTACTCATGTAATCAACGAAAATTTTACAATTATCGTCGCCGCCAGCCCGGCCGGGGCCAAAAAGACCGGTGGCTGCATCGATTGACGTTCTACTTCATTTAGCGGTGGCAGCCACGTCAGCCGAATTGGACAGAGCCATCGCGGTACGGCGTTGAATAACAATCGCACAACGCGCGACACCATCTTCAGCGGACCAACTTGCCATACCAGGCCGATCATTCCCATGCACGCGCCAAAAACGAAGGTCCAAAGCAGTGCTTCTAAACCCTTGTTCGTACCCAAAAAGGCACCCATCATCGCGAGCAGCTTGACGTCGCCGCCGCCGATCTTGCCAAAAAACACCAAGCAGACGATCATCGTGATGCCGCAAACCAACAGCCCGCCAACGCAATCGGCCAACGAAACCGCGCCGAGCAATCGCTCCGCACGATCCCGCGCCGCGTCGTTTTGGGCGATCCACGCCGTGCCCGTCGCGCTGAGGGCCAGGGCCGCCGCGATGCCGCCGTAGGTGTTCCAGTTATAGATTTTATGCCGGAGCAGATCGGTGATCGAGGCAACCAGCACCAGTCCCAGCAGTAACGCGGTAGCCAGCATGGTGGTCGCGCGTCACTGGGTCGCCGCGTTGCGGTTATCTTCCAAATCTTGGGTGCCCTGGTTGAAGTATTCCTTGACCTTGGGCCAGCCCACTTTGATCAAGAAGATCAAGATCGGCAAGGCAATCGCCCCGACGATCAAGACCGTTTCCAAACTAATCGCACCGTCTTCATCGCTGTGAACCTTCTTGAGAAGGTTCACCCAACTATTGCTCTTCATCGGTTCTTCTCCTGTTACATAAACGGCCACGACACAAACGCACACGTCATTTCATACACCAAGCGAATGGCGCGCGGCCCAACCCGAAACAAAAATAGTGCCAAAGGCAAGATCACGCCCAGGACCAACATATAGTCCAGCGAGGCCAAGCCTTTGTGTTGCTTCAGTTTGGATCGCATGTTTTCTCTCTTACTCCCCACTCCCCTAAACGGGAGAAGGCCGCGACGATGCCGCCGAGCGAGGGCACTTCCCACCACGCTTCGTTCAACCACTGCCTACTTGTATTCTCCACCTTTTCCAAGCCCTTCGCCACCTTCGGCATTCCATAAATCGCGCGTCAACGCGATACGACCATCCATCCCCTGTTCGTAGGGTTCGGCGGCGAAGGTCGGCTTTTCGCCCGTCGGCTCGAGGTCGGCCATAATCTGGCCTTCGTCGGTACGTCCCTTGAATCGCGAGACGTAAATATCGCTAAGTTTGTATTGGTTATTGTCGTTGAGCCCTCGGGCCTCCGCAATCCGGGTAATCTTCCGCGAACCATCTTCACTAAAGCGCGTGACTTGTATAACGACGTGGATCGCCGAGGCGACCTGTGCCCGAGCAACGTAGACCGGAATCTGCACATCGGACATCAGCGAGAGCGTTTCCAGGCGGATCAGGGCGTCGAGAGGTGAATTGGCATGGACGGTCGAAAGTGCCCCTGCATGGCCGCTAATCATCGACTGGATCATGTCGAGAGCTTCGCCGCTGCGGACTTCGCCGACGATAATCCGGTCGGGCCGCATTCGGAGTGAATTGGTGAAAAGCTGCCGGACATTCAGCCCCCCCCTCCCGAGGCGGTCTGCCTGCTGGGCTTCCAGGTAGAGGCAATGCTGCTGGATGAGACGAAGCTCGGAGGTATCTTCGATGACGACGATCCGCTCTTCTTCGGGGATAAACCGCGAAACGGCCCCCAAAAGCACCGTTTTGCCCGTCCCCGTGCCGCCGGAAATGATAATGTTCTTCCGCAGGCGAACGCAAATATCAATGAACTCGCGTGCCGATTCGCTCAAACTGCCGAAGCGAATGAGGTCTTCGACCGTGAGAACCTGTTTGGTAAAGCGGCGGATTGTCAGGTAAGTGCCCGTTCTTGCACTGGGGGGAATGACCGCATGTACGCGGGAGCCATCCGGGAGCCGGGCATCGAGGACGGGCCGCTCCTCGGAAATCTCGCGGCCGACCCATTGCGCCACGTTATGGATGGCGGTTAAAAGTGCATCTTCGCTGGGAAAAGAGGCATCGGTGCGAATCAACCGCCCGCGACGCTCGACATAGATGCAATCGTAGCCATTGACCATGATTTCGCTGACGGTCTCATCGGCCAGAAATTGGCCGATCGGCTCAAGAAAATAGCCGACGCTGGCCTCGAAGATTGCATGGCGGGACATATCGCCACCTTTGCCGCGTCGCGGGATTGAATGCGCACTGCCCTAAGTGCGAACTGTTCCTATACCTCTATCGTCCTATGGGCGGGGGAAAATGTCAAGATCGGGAAAGAAGAATTTGTTTTCCGTCTGGTCGCCAATACTTAATCCGACGGTTGCTATCCAAATTACGCCGAGGAACGTTTGGATTGGAATTCTGCCTTCGCAGTGCTTTCCGGCATTGGGCCTGAACTCGATTGCACCGAGTTTATTGGTTTATTGCACCGAGTTTATTGTACCGAGTTTAATGGTCA
>JANXOJ010000132.1 GCA_025353625.1 Planctomycetota bacterium
TTTTCTTCTGGCGAAATTGCACGAGGTTCGGCATGGCTGGGATGCGGCGATGAAGGCTTCGCAGGAGCATTTGCGATTGCGTCAGAAACGATACGGCAACGACCATTGGCGAACGACCGACGCCCGCGTGGCGATTGTACGCCTGCAACGGGTTCAATCGCTAACGGCCGCACAACTTCGGGAGCTTGGCGAGGCAGACGGTTTGCATCAGCGCGCGGACGACGACCAGCAGGCGCCCAAGCCGTCGGATCGCCTGAAACTTGCCCTGCCGAGCCAGGCCGTTTACGAGAAACTTTTAGGCCCCGACACGCGGCAGAACGTGGGAGCCTTGATGCAAATCGCCGGCACTTACCAGGAAACGGGGCATTATGCCCAGGCCGATCCGTTGATGCGCCGCGCCTTGAAGCTATTCGAGGCACTCGCCGGGGTAAAGCACCCCGATTATGCCGTGATCTTGGACTCGTTGGCGATCAATTGCAAGCAGCAAGGTGACTTCGTGCAAGCCGAACGGCTCTACCTCCAGGCAACCGATATCCGCAAAAAGGTTCTAGGAGAGAACGACCTGGAGTATGCGTCGAGTCTCAATAATCTGGCCATCTTGTACATGAGTCTCGGCGACTTTGCAAGGGCGGAGCCGCTGCACCGCCAAGCACTAGCAATCCGCAAGAGCCTACTTGGTGAAAGCGATCCAGCCTATGCCACCAGCTTGAACAATCTGGCCGTGTTGCTGTGGAATCAGGGCGATTTCGCGCGGGCCGAGCCGCTCCTACGACAGGCGCTGGAGATTAGCCGAAAAAGGATTGGGGAGAACCACCCCGCATACGCGACCACTCTGGATAACGTGGCCAATTTGTACAAGGACCAGGGCGATTACGCACGAGCCGAGCCGCTCTTGCGACAGGCATTGGAAATCCGCAAGAAGGCCCTCGGCGAAAACCATCCCGACTATGCCGCCAGCCTCAATAACTTGGCCGTCCTGTACGTGGGCCAGGGCGACTACGCACGAGCCGAGCCGCTCTATCGGCAAAGTTTGGAGATTGGAAAGAAGTTGCTGGGCGAAGCCCATCCACAATATATTTCGTGCCTCAACAATTTAGCCGTACTCTACAAGCTTCAAGGCGACTTCGCGCGGGCCGAGCCTCTGTGCCGCCAAGCGTTGGCGGTGCGCAAGAAGGTTCTCGGCGAGGAGCATCCCGCCTATGCCGTGAGCCTGAACAACCTTGCCAGCCTCTATTGGTCCCAGGGAGACTTCGCACGGGCCGAGCCGCTCTTACTTCAGGCGTTGAAAATCCGTAAAAAAGCCTTCGGAGAGAAGCATCCCGATTATGCCTTTAGCCTGAACACGCTAGGTGTGATGTACAAGGCCCAGGGAGACACGGCACGGGCCGAACCCCTCTTTCACGCGGCCATTGCCATCGTGCGGCAGCACTTGGAAGCAACGGCGGTGATCCAGTCGGAACGGCAGCAGTTGGCAATGCTGCAAGCGGTTCGGTATTACTTGGACAACTGCCTCGATCTGTGCGTTTCCAGCGGTAAGTCGACCGAGGCGGCCTATCGCGAGATGCTCGAATGGAAGGGGCTTGTATTGCGGCGCGACCGCCAGTCCCGCGCGGCCACGCAAAGCCCCGAACTGGCTGCCGTCTTCACGCAATTGCAACGTGTGGCGACCCAACTCACGAAGCTTGCCTGGGCCGTGCCCGACCCGAAGCAAGAGGCCAGTTGGCGCGATCGCGTCGCGAAGCTTTCTGCCGAAAAGGAACGGCTTGAAGCAAAATTGGTTGCCTCCAGCGATGCTTACCGCAAAGCCAAGCAACGGGTCACCCTTGAGCAACTCCAAGCATCGCTCCCCGCCGAAGCCGCACTGGTCGACTACTTGGAGTATGACCGTTGGGTGCCGCCCAATCCCAAGACCGGCGCGAAAGAGATTGTCCAGCGACATCTCCTCGCCTTCGTAGTTGGTCGCGAACATCCCCCGGAGGTCGTCGATATTGGAACCGCGCAGCCCGTCAGTGAAGCCATCGATGCGTGGCGCAAGACCTTTGGCATGTCGCCCGAGGGCGAAGCGGCCGCACGTATGTTGCGCGCGCGGATTTGGGAACCCGTCGCTGCCAAGCTGCACGGTGCAAAGATCGTACTCGTCTCTCCCGACGGTGCCTTGGGTCGATTGCCCCTGGGTGCTCTTCCCGGCAAGGAAGCGGGGAGTTACTTGATCGAAGAATACGCACTCGCAATCGTGCCCGTGCCGCAGATCATCCCCGAGTTGGTTCAGGACGCCGGCCGCAAACAACTCGAAAAGAATTTACTGCTGTTGGGCAATGTCGATTACGATGCCCAGCCGGGCAAGGCACCTGCGGCCGAAACGCACAAGCCGAAGAAGTTCGGCCGCGATCGTAGCGGCGTACCAATGCACTTCGCGCACCTGACCGCCACGGAAGGTGAAATTGCAAGCATCGCTAAGTATTATCGCAACGATTTTGGCGACGAGGGTATTACCACCTTGGAACGCGAGCAAGCCTCGAAGGCTACGTTTTTGTCCGAGGCCGGTAAACATCGTTACGTGCATATCGCCACGCACGGCTTTTTCGCCCCCGCACGTAAGCAGGTCGCGAATGGCATTCCGCACGAACCGGATCGCTTCGGCGAGATGCTCCGCGGCACCGAGGCTGCGGGCATGAATCCGGGCCTGCTATCGGGCTTGGCCCTTAGCGGTGCCAACGGCTCCGGCAAGCCCGGCAACTCCGACAGCGACGACGACGGCATCCTCACTGCGGCAGAGATCGGTACGATGAACCTCGACGGCGTGCAACTCGTGATCCTTTCGGCATGCGAGACGGGCTTGGGCGAAGTCGCGGGTGGCGAAGGTCTGCTGGGCCTGCAACGAGCCTTCCAATCGGCCGGTGCGCGATCCGTGGTGGCGAGCCTTTGGAGCGTGCCCGACGAGGCCACGCGAACTTTAATGGAGCAGTTCTACCGAAGGCATTGGAAGGACAATCGCGGTGCCTTGCAGGCCCTCCACGAAGCCCAACTCTACGTGCTGCGGGAGGGCCGTGCCCGAGGTATCCAACGCGACGACGACCCGACCCCGGCAACCCACAAGCTTTCCCCGCGCTACTGGGCTGCCTTCGTCCTTAGCGGCGATTGGAGGTAATTCGATAGCGCGGCGTAATGGGCCAATAATCTTTTCCCATTTGCCGTCCGGTTCGCGGAAAAATCACGTTTACTTGGTTGATGCGGCTTTCCTCAGCGCTTCGACCAACCCGGGTTGGCCGATTGAAGTGGGGACCAGCCGACGTCAAACAAGCTTCAAGGAAACCGGAATGAACGTCATTTCCACCTTGCAAGCCGGCCCATGTCCACGGAGATGTACGATGAGAATTCGCATTTTTCACACCCCTGCCTTGGCGGCGGTTCTATTTGGCCTAGCAGCAACTGCGGGCGCACAACCGGCGGCACCGACCGCAACACCGACCCCGAACCCAGATGTCGTTAAAGCGATGACGCCCGCCAAGTTCGTCATGCCGGAGGCCGCCTACCAGACCTTGACGGATAGCCAGAAAAGCGAGGCCGCGACGAAGATTCCCAAGTTTGATGCGGCAAGTTATCCATTGGCGCAACTCCCGGACGATCCTTTGTCGAAACTGAACCAGCCTTCGCGAACCTGGACCCCCAATACCGGCCCGAGCGCGCACGGCGTTAAGAGCATCTGGGAATACACGAACGATGGCGCAAAGAACACAAGCAATACTTGCGGTCAAGCCGCAATCGCCACCTTGTTGACCTATCACAAACTTTACCCGGCGGTGAAGGATGGGAGCTTGATTCGCAAGTTGGAAAAGGCATTTCCGCCCGATGGTTATCTCGGCATGGTGGGCACGAGTTGGCAGCGTATGACGAGCATGGCCAAGAACTATCACCTCAAGCCATCCTGGGGCAAGGGCGAGGCCGATTTGCGAAGTTGGGTCGCCGCAGGCTATCCGGTCGTCGTCATGATGGACGTGGCGCGGGATCAGGGCGGCTGGAATCTCGATAGGGGCGGTCATTGGACGGTCGTCTATGCCTACGATAAGAACTTCTACTATTGCACGAACTGGGAGAATGGTCCCGCAGTTAGCGCGGTGAAGTTCAGAAAAGGTTGGAACACATGGCTGCACAACGCCGCAGGCGGCATCGGCAACATGTTCATGGCGGTCACGAAGTAGCCAATGAGTTGGCGATTGTGCCGCAAAACCAAGGCGTTTCATTTGGCTTTACTGCGGCATTTTCGGGTGGGGCAACTTCCTCCCGAAGTGCTGCGGTATTTTCGTTGTCTTGCCAGTCGCGAAATACTTTCAGGGGGTGCGATTCACTTGGCCATCGACAGTCCCAGCTCGTAATTCCGCGGCGATCCACATTTTGCTTTCCTTTCTTTCCTCCATTTGTAAGCTATGCTTGCTCGTGCGGGTTTTGCTAAAGTACGATGGCGAGTATCGCGGCTCGCCCGAAAGGGGTTCTGATTTCCACAGTCGCACGTGGACGAGGGTTGCGGAAAATTAGCATGAGAGTACTCGTCGTCATCGGTCACCAAAGGGCGGATAGTTTCTGTCATGCGCTAGCGGAAGCTGCCGTCGTGGAATTCGGCAACGCCGGTCACGACGTGGTCGTTCGCGATCTCTACGCCGAAGGGTTTGATGCGATCCTGCCGGATTCCGAGGTTGCCAAAGGCGCGAGGCCGGACGAAGTTGTCGGCCGGCACTGCCGAGAGCTGCTCGAGGCCGATGTCTATCTGATCGTGCATCCGGTTTGGTGGTCGATGCCGCCGGCCATCGTAAAAGGCTGGGTTGACCGCGTTTTTCGCCCCGGCGTCGCCTATGAATTTGGACCCAAGGGGGCCGTTGGCAAATTGCAAGGAAAGCAGGCTATCGTTCTCACCACATCGAACACGCCGCCGGAGGATGAAGCGAGGCTCCACGGCGATCCGCTGGACAAACTCTGGAAGACGTGCATTTTCGGTTTCTGCGGCGTCGATGATTGCTATCGCCGCAACTTTGCCTCGCTGGCGATGAGCAGTGCCGACGACCGAGTGCGGTGGGTGGAACAGGTGCGGCAAATCGTGCGAGAACGGTACGCGGACTTGCCAACCGATGCCGTCGCGTGGCCCCTGCCAAGCGAGCAACTCACTCAACTTGCCGGTTCGTAGCGGGCGTTGCCTCAAGCGTCTTCCGCACGGTATAATCGCTGTTGTCGATACTCACCCCGGAGCTGCACCGATGCAAAAACTCGTCACGCGCCGCCAGTTTTTTGAAATTGCTGCCGTCGCGGCAGGGACCGCCGCTGCGGCATCGGTCTCGGCAAGCCCGACGAAATCGGCACCTTCCGCCAAGAAGGGTTTCGGTTGCGGCACGGCCGATGCAAAAGCGTGGGACTTGCTGCGTTCGCTGCGGGTTCAATGGTTTTACAATTGGAATTCTGCAATTCCAGAGGGCAAGCCCGACGGAATTCAGTTTATGCCGATGATCTGGGGCGGTGGCAAAGGGATCGAGCAGACGTGTCGGAAGCTCAAGGAGCAGGGCCATAAAACGGTGATGGGCTTCAACGAGCCGGACCAGCACGACCAGTCGAACATCACGGTGGACAAGGCGATCGAATTGTGGCCGCAGCTTATGGAATCGGGTCTGCGATTGGGAAGCCCCGGCTGCGTTCACCCCGACCGGGAGTGGATGAAGGAGTTCATGGCCAAGGCCAAGGCTCGCAAGTACCGCGTCGATTTTGTGACGATGCACTGGTACTGGGAGCCGGATCCCAACGGCTTTTTAAGTAAAGTCGAAAGCGTCCACAAACTGTTTGGCTTGCCGATTTGGATCACCGAGTTTGCCGTCGCCGATTGGAATGCCGGGCCGGGGAAGCCGAATCGGTTTGCGCCGCAGCGCGTGGAGCAATTCATGGAGAAGGCGTTGGCCGGCCTGGAGAAAACGGGCTATGTGGAACGCTACAGTTGGTTCTCGGCCAAAGAAGATAACGCCCAATTAGGCACGTCGGCACTGTTTCACAAAGATAACTCCTTGACCACTCTGGGGAAGGTTTACGCTTCGTTGTGAAGGCGCATAAAGAAACGGGACGCGGCGCGTGCAGCCGGTCCCGTTGAATTGTTTCGCGCTACCTACTCGGTGAAAACTACTTAGCGGCGTCTTTGGCCTTGTCGACCGCTTCCTTCGCCTTATCGGTGGCTTCCGTGGCGGCCTTTTCGGTGTCGGCCTTTGCCTTTTCGGCAGCGTCTTTCATGGCTTTGTCGGCGTCGGCTTTGGCCTTCTCGCTATCGCCCTTGAGCTTGTCGATCGCCTCCTTACCCTTCTCGACGGCTTCCTTGCCGGCTTTTTCTGCCTTTTCAACGCCCTCTTTGCCCTTCTCCATGGCTTCCTTGCCGACTTCCTTGATTTCTTCCTTGGCCTTCATGGCACCCTCTTTGACCTTCTCGCCCATCGCCTTGGCCTTTTCCTTGGCTTTGGCTGCGTCGTCGCTAGCTGCATCGCATCCGCTCAGGATAACCGCAAAGCCCAACAGAAGAATACTTGCCACAATGCGCATAATGTTTCAATCCTCCACGCTGAGAACCTGCCGCAAACTTCGGCCGTCTTTTCGCGACAAGCGAAAGCACCACCCGGTAGGCAAACAGATTCATTGTAAAATGACTAAAGTAGTCGCGTTCCCGCCGACAGTAAAACTTGCATGATTCTCGCCAGCGGGCAACGATCGAACCCAACCGTGCAGCGTATTGTGCGTTAAAAAACTGCAAATACACAACTTGGTTTCCAGCAGTTTGATTGATTTTTGCATAAAATGCAAGTACCGGGGCACTACCCGACGTTGCGTCGGGGCGACAACGAGTCGATCGGGCCGTCCAAACGTTTTTTTGAAGAGGTAAGAGTTTCTGTGTCAACGGAAAGTGGCACGGCCATCTTGGCCGTTTCTCTCCTCGGGCTGGAAGCACGCGCCACAAAATTCCCTACAGGCCCAATTTATACCTTGTTTCACCAATTATACGGCAACGGGACGGCTTCCTGCTCTTGAATCATTTCGTGCATCGGTGGCGTGGCACCACTTCGGCTACAGACAAAGCTGGCAACCCGGTTGGCCTGCTCGTTGATGGCGTTTAGGCTGACACCGCTGAGCAGTCCGAAAGCAAGAACGGCGGTGAAGGCGTCGCCCGCTCCAACTGTATCGACGACCTCCGAGGGAATTCCGCGATGTTCCGAGCGGCCGGTCGGCCCGAGCAGCAGAGAGCCGCGATGGCCTTTCGTCAGGGCGATCAACTTCAGGTTGAAGCGGCGGTAAATCATCGACAGCATTTCTTCTTCGCTACCGTGCAAATGCAGCAGCCGAGCGATGACGGGCAATTCTTCGTCGTTGAGCTTGAGTACATCGGCCTCTTCCAGCCCGACGGCGATTGAATCGACGTTGTAGTAATGTTGTCGCAGATTAATATCGAACAGCTTCAAGCAATCGGCCCGCGTCGCGGCGACAAACTCGCGAATAGTCACCCGCGATACGGCCGACCGCTGAGCCAGCGAGCCGAAGCAGACCGCGTCGGCCCGTTCGGCCAAGATCATCGTGCCGGTTAAGGCTGGAATGAAGTCCCAGGCAACCTGTTCGCAAATGACGTAGTGCGGTTTGCCCTCGGCGTCGAGTTTTACGGAAACCGTGCCGGTAGGATGTTCCGTATCGACCGCCACATGGTCGCTGCCGAGCCCGAGCCGCTCAAGTTCGGCGAGGATTTCATTGCCCAATGCGTCTCCGCCGACACAACTAACGACGGTAGCTTCGGCTTGAAGTGCCTTGGCATGGTAGGCAAAATTGGCTGGTGCCCCCCCCAGCCGCTTTCCATCG
>JANXOJ010000133.1 GCA_025353625.1 Planctomycetota bacterium
GCGCCGACCGCTACGTCTTTCAGTCGCTCGTGGCGATGCTCTCCACCCATGTTAAACTGAATTCCCTTATCGGTCAGTACTCCGAATTGGTCATGCGAGAATTTGTTCAAGGCGTCACGTTCTGCTTGATGATCGCCACGACCTTGCACTCGATCGCAGTGGGCAATTTGCTGCCCTCGTGGGTTAAAGTGGTCTGCGTCGATATCAATCCGTCGACCGGCATCAAATTAACCGATCGGGGATCGTTCCAGACTGTAAGCCTAGTTACCGACGTGGCTCCTTTCTTGCGGGCTTTGGTGGAGGAATTGGGCATTTGACAAAACCACCGCAAATCCTCATGTGCCCCCCCGAATACTATGGTATTGAATACGAAATCAATCCCTGGATGGATCGCAAGCAGGGGGCCGACCGGGGTTTGGCAATTACCCAATGGAACGACCTACGGCGGCTCCTGGAAGAGGCCGGGGCTACGATCGACTGCATGGAACCTGTCGCCGGGTTACCCGATCTGGTTTTCACGGCCAATGCGGCGATGATTTATCGCGATTTGGCCATCGCCGCCCGGTTTCGACATCCGCAACGGCAGGCCGAGGAGCCTCACGCTCAGGCATGGCTGGCGGAACGCGGCTTTGCGATAAAAAGCCTCGGGGAGGACGTCTACTTTGAAGGGGCCGGCGATGCTCTCTTTTGCGGCGAAACACTCTTCGCCGGATACCGTATCCGCAGCGCAATCGGCGGCCACCAGCGGGTCGGCGACCTGCTCGACTGCCGCGTGATATCGCTGGAACTCGTCGATCCTCGCTATTACCACCTCGATACTTGCTTTTGCCCCATCGCCCCAGGCATTGCTATCTACTATCCCCAAGCATTCGACGGCTACGGCCAGCGGGCTTTGCAGGAATCGGTCGAAGAACTGATCCCCGTCGCCGAGCAAGAGGCCTCGAATTTCGCCTGCAACGCGGTCGTCGTGGGCCGAACGGTTATTACCAACTCGGGCTGCCCGGCGTTGCACGAGGCACTCTCCAAGCATGGTTTTACGCCGCAAGGCACGCCGCTGGGGGAATTTGTGAAAGCAGGCGGCTCGGCCAAATGCCTGACCCTGCGGCTCGATGGCGAAGAAGCGGCGGGGTGGAAGAAAAAATGAACGACCGAAAACCTTGTACTTCCCAATCAAATCGGCTAGACTGAGGGGAGTCCCCCCCTTTTCGGAAAGTGGCAAGCTTTTCCCTAGTTGCGAGGAAGTTATGAACGTATTCAACCGTCGTCGAGCGTTTACGCTCGTCGAACTGCTTGTGGTGATCAGTATTATCGGCGTCCTGATCGGACTGCTCATGCCCGCCGTGCAGAACGCCCGCGAATCGGCTCGGCGAACGCAGTGTGCCAATAGCGTTCGCCAATTGGCCCTCGGCTTCCAGCACCATCTGGCCGACCACGGTTTTTATCCGACGGGCGGATGGGGTTGGTGGTGGATGGGCGATGCCGATCGGCCTTGCAACCGCGAGCAACCGGGGCCGTGGTGCTATACCGTCTTGCCGTACATTGAACTGGCCGCACTCCACGAACTGCCGCACGACAATCACCCGAACGATATCACGGCCGTCAAGAAGGCGGCCAATAAGAAGCTTGCCACGACCATCGTACCGGCGTTCGTCTGCCCGACGGCCCGCCCAGCGCAGCTTTGGCCCTGCGTCGTCTACCACAATTTTGGAGCCCAGGTTTATAACTGCGACGATGTCGATGTGTCGAACCGCGCGGACTATGCGGTGAACGGAGGGACCGTGCGAATGTGGTCGAACCCAGGCACGATGTGGGGTAGCGGCCCGTCACCTGCGGACGGCTACGCGGGCAAAGGTTTCATCGATATGACCCCCAACGATGGCATTGCTTGTCAACGAAGTGAAACGCGGGTAGAAGACGTTACCGACGGAACGGCCTCCACCTATATGCTCGGCGAGAAGTACCGCAATCCGATCGACTATGCGACCGGCCTCGATTATGGCGACGACCACACGGTCTTTGCCGCCGACGATTTTGACCGCTACTGTTGGGCCGATCAGCCGCCCCTGCAAAACCGCTCCGGCGTTGCCGACTTCTTTCGCTGGGGGAGTGCTCACGCCGACATGTTCAACGTCGCCATGTGCGATGGCTCGATGCATGCGATTAACTACAACATCGATCCGACCGTGCATAGGCAACTCGGCAGCCGCAACGACGGCACGACGGTCGATTTGAGCAAGTTTTGAAACGCGACGCTCACCCCCTCGGGTATTGCCGGCAATACTCGTAAAGTGCCATCGCGGTGGCAGTGGCAGCGTTGTGGGCGAAGGGGAGACCGTAGACGGGGATTTCAATCGTGCCGTCGAGCATCCTAAGGATATCGTCCTCGATTCCCAATCGCTCGTTGCCGATCACCAGAACCGCCTTCCTGGGAAAACCGTACTCGAAAATCGACTTCGAGTTGCTCGCCTGCTCCAAGCCAAATAGAGGGTAGCCCTCCTGTTTCAGCCGCTTCAACACCGGCGGCAATGTGCGGTGAATCTCGATCTGGATCGAGTCGCCCGTCTCGCGGGAAATCTCGGGCAGAATCCGCGCATTACCGCAACAGACCATCCGCGCGATCCCGCAACAAGCTGCCGCGCGCACGATCCGCGAAAGGTTCACATTGCTCCGCATCGGCGGACAAGCGAGAACCAATTCTCGCGGCCGATCGAGCTCGGCCGGCGGTTTGTGACGTTGTTGGGTAAAGTCAGTGGGCATGGGTCTCCGTGGGGCTGTTCGGGAAGGTCGGTCGCGGTCAGTCGAATTAAATTGCGTCGCGGCACCCCTTTTGGTGGTTTGCGGCTCGTGGTTCTTTGGTTATAGTGGTCGGGGTTGAGTCAGACAAGCGGCACGGCGAAACTTGGCACGAAGCGGTTTCTGCCTTATGGCGGTTCCACTTCACAGCACACAACTTCACGGCACACAACTTCACAGCACACAACCGATCCCACCACCGGCGGAAATAATTTTCACACGCGAAGTTAAGATCATGGCTGGACGCATTGCCGAATATCGCATCTTCCTAGCGGAATTCCGCCGCAACTTCCGCACGACCGGGGCCATCCTCCCCAGCGGTCGCGGGCTATCGTCGGCATTGGCGCGGTTCGTAAAGCAGTCATCGCTCGATCGTCCGCGAAGAATCCTGGAAGTTGGCCCCGGCACGGGCGCGGTCACGCGGCACTTGGTTCGGCATCTGGGTTCAAACGACCAACTCGATTTGGTGGAACTCAACACGAGTTTTGTAGAATGTCTGAACGAGCGGTTTCGTAGCGATCCCGAATTTCAGCCCGCCGCCGATCGCGCCCGTGTGTTGCATTGCCCGGTCGAGGAGTTGCCGGCCGACGTAAAATATGACGCGATCGTATCGGGGCTGCCTCTGAACAACTTTGCCGTGGCTGAAGTCGAGCACCTCCTGGGTGTACTGCGGCGGTTGGCAGCACCGGAGGCGACGCTTTCCTTTTTTGAATACATGGCCATCCGCCGCATAAAGTCCACCATCAGCGGCCGAGCGGAACGGACGCGGTTGCAAGGCATCGGCCAGATCATGGGCCGCCTCCTTGCCGACCACGAGATCCACCGCGACCCGATTTGGGCCAACATCCCGCCCGCCTGGGTGCATCATGTGCGGTTTTGACTATTTTCTTTCCTTGCTACACGCCTCGTTTGTCGTTATATTTGCTAGAGGTTACGCATCCATCCCCCTCGGCGGACCAAACGCGCATGAATTGCTCTAAATCGTTGCTGCCACTGATTTTAACCGGCCTGTTATTCCTTCCCAGCACGCTCCGGGCGGAAGCTCCCCCGGCGACCAAGTTGGCCGACAAAAAGGCAGAAACCCCCAGTTCCCAGGCCCCTCCCGCGAAGGAGGACTACTACGAGCTCTATAAAATCCTTGCCGATAGCGTCGATCAGGTTGATCGTAACTACGTCAAGGAAGTCGATCGCCGCGAACTGATCGAGGCCGCAATTCGGGGGATGATGACCAAGCTCGATCCCTATTCGACCTACATCAGCCCCGACGAAATTTCCCAGTTCCGCACCAGCGTCGATAACGAATTCGGCGGTATCGGCATTCACGTCTCCATCGACGACGGCGACCTCAAAGTCCTCAGCCCGATCTACGGCACGCCCGCCTATAAGGCCGGGATTCAGTCGGGCGACCGCATCGTCGAGATCAACGGCAAAAGTACCGACGGGATCGACCCCGACGAAGCAGTCCGCTGGATGAAAGGGGCCGACGGCAGCAACGTTACGCTAACCGTCATCCATTCCGGGCAGAAGAAGCAAGAGAAGTATACGCTCACCCGCGAGCGAGTTCACGTCGAAACGGTGCTGGGCGACCGCCGCAAGTCGGACGACACTTGGGATTTTTTCTTCGATAGCGATGCCAAGATCGGCTATATCCGCATCACCTCGTTCAGCCAAGACACCGCCAAGGAACTGCGCGCCGCATTGAGCAATCTGAAATCGCACGGCGTTCGCGGGCTCGTGATGGACTTGCGATTCAACCCCGGCGGGCTGTTGCGCTCGGCCATTGAGGTTTCCAATTTGTTCATCTCGCACGGTCGCATCGTAAGCACCAAGGGCCGCAACTCGCCGGAACGTGCCTGGGATGCCCACACCGAAGGGGCGTTTGAAGGATTTCCGATGGTCGTACTCGTCAATCATTATAGCGCGAGTGCGAGCGAGATCGTCTCGGCCTGTCTCCAGGACCACAAGCGAGCCGCCGTCATGGGCGAGCGAACCTGGGGCAAGGGCAGCGTGCAGAACATCATCGACCTAGAGAATGGCCGCAGTGCCTTGAAACTGACCACTGCCGCGTATCAACGCCCCAGCGGCAAGAACATCCATCGCTTTCCCGACAGCAAAGCCACCGACGAATGGGGCGTCATGCCCGACCTCGGTTTTGAACTGGCCCTCAACGACCGCGAGACCCGCGACCTGCTTTCCAACCGCCGCAGCCGCGACATCATCCCCGTGCATAGCTTGGGCGACAAGCCTTCGGCTGCCACGCCCGCCTCGCATCCGTCCGAGCCAAAACAATCGCACGCATTACCGAAGACATTGCTCAACGGCAACGAAGCAACCCTCGTCGCCGATGCCACGGCAAAGACCGAAGGGGTCGGAAAGGCAGTGAAGGATAAGCCGCCGACGGGCTCGGAAACTGGGACAAAGGGCACGGCAAAGGTTTCCGGCGACTCCGCTACGGCTATTAAGAAGCCATTTGTGGATCGGCAGTTGGAAATGGCGGTGAGGTATTTGAAGGAGAAGGCAGGGAAGCAGTAGCTGGGCCGGTAACTGGGCAGTGGATGGAGAAAATTGCAACACTTTGCGGTCTGAAGTTGCAACCGGGAAATATGGGGTCGCCCCGCCGATCTCGTCTCGGAGGAGCGAAAGGCTGGACGGCTATTCTTCCCCCACGGTGAATAAGGCCATTTGACAGTCTCGCGTTTTCACCACCGTGAAAATCGGGACAGTCCCCGTGAACGGTTACTCCGGAGGCGACT
>JANXOJ010000396.1 GCA_025353625.1 Planctomycetota bacterium
CGAGACCGGCGGCATGGCCATGAAGGCGATTGAGATGATCGGAAAAGCGGGAGGGTAGGTAGAATATCGAAGGACGAACGGCGAAGGAATGTGGGCGTTAAAATAGGCCGGTTGCGGTATCCTTAGCGGCAATCGCGAAAATACACTGTTTTCTCAATGTGCCGGGCGATAGGAATTGGTAGGGCAGCCGCACACGCGTGCGCCCCGCGCATTGAAGGAAACCGATGAAATCGTGGCTCGGTAGAATAGCGGTCGTGTTGGCCGCGCTGGAAATTCGTAGTGGGCTGGCCGAGGAGCCGCTCTCCGCATCGAACGCGCCTTGCGCAGCCGCCGGCAGTGTTAATGCAGCCGCCGGCAGTGCTTGCGCCGATCTGTCGGCGGTCGAGGACTGCGACTGCCTGCCGCCGTGGCGGGTCCGCGCTAATATCATCTGGCTGCACCGCTCGAAGCCCAACGAGGGGGCACTCGTGACCGACTTCACGCCCGGCGGAGTTGTCTTGCTCGACGCCTCGGAGTTCAAGTTCAAATACGAGGCCGGGCCCGAACTGTCGATCTTCCGGCAAATCGACGACGCCTGGAGCGTCGAAGGCCGATTCTTTCGCGTCGATGGCTGGAACGCAACGCGGGGCACGGTGCCCGCTTTTGGGTCGGAAGTGCAATACGAGACTACCTTTGGCAACGCATTTATCCCGGCGAACATTTCCGGCTCGTACCGCTCGCAGCTAAGCAATGGGGAAATCAACGGCCGCCGGAAGATCGACGATTTCTGGTCCGTGTTGGTGGGCTTTCGCTACCTGGACCTCGACGAGAGCGGGCTAACGATCCAGCAAGACATCGGCCCCGGTTTCATCACGGCCATCAACAACATCCGCGCCGTGAATCACCTCTTTGGTTTCCAGGTCGGTGCCGATATGAACCTCTGGTCGCGCGGGGCGTGGGGTGTCGAGGGTCTGGTGAAGTTTGGCGTCTATGGCGATTCGGCCACCAACCGCGTCCACATCGGTGCGGCACAAAGCCCCGTAACGTTCGACAGCACGGCTTCCGCAAATCAGGCGGCGTTCGTTGGCGAGTTCGGCATTACCGGCGTCTATCGGCTCAACAAGAGTCTATCGCTGCGGGGCGGTTATCAGTTCCTCTGGCTGGCCGGCGTCGCTCAGGCTTCCGACCAAGTTGCCGCATCCAACCCGCTGGCCGGCACCGCCACAGTTTCGTTTACGGGCAATCCATCGTATGACGGTGCGTTTGTGGGCCTGGAGGTTGCGCGATAAATCGTGTGCCCTCTTTCCGCACACGCAGTTTGCGGGATAGAATGAAATCCACATCTCGCAGAGCGGGATGAGTACGTTGTCGTCACCCGTACATCCAGCGGATGCCGACGATCGTTACCAGTGCCACGAGCCAGAGCAACACGGCTGCCAGGGTAGTCATCGTGGCCCAGCGAATCCGCCGGTGTTTGATTAGCGCCAGCAGGGATACCTCGGCGATTTGATTGCCGAGTTCTCGGACCCATTCGCCATCGGTCATTTGAGAGATAACCTTGGCATAGTGCCCTGGCTCGCTGCCGTACCTTTTGGCGATCTGTCCGAAAAACACCTTGCTCTCGGGTCCGCGCTGGGCAAATCGCGACATAACGCAGGTGACCACGAGGACGAAGGATGCCACTGTAAATAACAGGTAGATGGAGACGATGCCGATGGCCGCCGCGACGGCAACCGTCCCAGGGGTCTTGCCCGCGTCGTAGATTGCACGCACCTTTTCAAAATTCGAGGCAATGAAGCCAAACAGGAAGACATTGAGCATCGAAATGAAACCTGCCTTGGAGTCGGCGGCTCGGATTTGTTCTTGGATATCGTCGAGGAGGTTCAAGCAAATGTAGATTTGCGAGTTGGGCGAACTCGGTGCCGACGGCACCAACGATTCCAACGCTCGACCTTCCGGGGCTGTTTTTTCGACCATATCAACTCCGATTTGATGGTTCGTAGTACCGGCTTTAGCCGGAAATTGTGCGTCGATTCCAGCTACGCCGGTACGATGAACGACTCGCGTTCCATCCGGCATCCTTGGCACAAGCCGCATTCTCGTTACGCAAGGCAGGCCCAAACGATTTCCATGCCCCGTTCGCGATTTCCGCTATTCTCGGAACGTGGCGAAGATCGACGTTAGTGTTACTACGGATTTTCAAGTTGTAACGCGCGTCGAGGAAGATGGATATGAATCGCAGGCGGACGTTGACGGTTGCGCTCATTTTTGCGACCACGTTGACCGCTTCGTTCGTATCGCGGTCCAGGGCCGATCTCGTCCGCATCCTCCACGCCGATAGCGAGGCGGCCCAGGCGCGCGTCGATCTCGTTCAACAGGCCAAGCAGGAGATCAATGTCTCTTACTATATTGTGGGCGACGACCAAATCCCCCTGACCTTCCTTTCGCTGCTGCGCGATGCCGTGCGGCGCGGGGTTGCGGTGCGACTTTTGATCGACGGCCATACGAACAACAACCAGATTCCGCGCGCCTTGGGAATGTATCTGCTCCGCGAAGGGGTGCAGATCAAGGAGTTTCACCCCGACACGCCGTTCCGCTTGGCCTGGGTCAAGACCCGCATGCACGACAAGCTGGTGATTGTCGACAACGAGCAATTGATTACCGGCGGCCGCAATATGAAAGACGAGTATTTCGGCCTCGATTGCCAAAATTACGTTGATCGCGACGTCTATCTGCGCGGTTGCACGGCAGCCACGGCCCGCTGCTATTTCATGGCCCGCTGGATGAGTGCGGACGTGCTTCCGACGCGGCTCTGCGAAAAACTGGGGAAAGATATCGAGAAGGTGCAAAAGCACACCGACCTGAACGATCCCAGCGACGAGAAGGCAATTGCCTGTGCGGGGGCCTTGCTGGACGATGCTCGCAGCCGTGCGGAAGCGACGGGGCTTCTGAAGTTCAACGCGGCAACCGATTGGTCGGTTGGGGCGCGCGCGGTTAACGAGGTTCGTTTTTTGCACGACTGTCCCGGCGTGAAGAAGAAGTTTGCGGGAATCGGCCCAGACATGCTCGAATTACTCGATTCGGCGCGTTGTAGTGTGACGCTGGAAACGCCCTACATGGCGATTTCCCGAGAGATGCGCGGCCTGCTCAAGTCGCTTGCGTGCCGAGGCGTTCACGTGACCATTCTGACGAATTCGTTTGAGACGAACGACCACCACACGGCCCAGGCCATCTATGAGAACAACAAGCGGCGATACCTGCGCTGGGGGATCGATCTCAGGGAACTTCGCGGCTGCGACCACCTGCACGCCAAAGCGGCCGTGATCGACGGCTGCGTCGCGGTGATCGGCAGCTATAACTTCGACGAGCTGTCGCAAAAGAAGAACTCCGAGGTCGCCCTGGCCATCTACGATGCGGAAGTAGCCGCCATGCTGCTTGCCTCGATCAACATCCACATCGAAAGATCGCAGCAGATCGGGCGAAACACCTTCCCCATCGGCACCCACACCCGCTATCCCGGCGCGACCCCCGAGCAAGTCCATGAAATGCGCGTCAAGCGGATTATAACGCCGTTTGTGAAGCGTTGGCTGTAGAGAACGCGTTTGCGTGCCGATCCCGATCCGTTTGGCAGGGGCTACCGTCGTGGATCTCCGCGCCGGCCCGTTTGAATTGGAAAATCAAAATCCGATGACCCATAATTTTGGGGAGCTTAGTTCTTGGGTACATTGGAGTCCTTCATCCTTCTCCCCCTTATTCCGTCGTTCTCCCCGTCGTCTCGTCGAACTCATAGACGGCCGGGACGAGCATTGCCGCGGTCGTGAAGCCGTAGGCGGCAACGATGACGAGGAAGATAATGAGCGTGTCGCCCTGGTCGCCGCGCAGGAAACTGGTGATGGCATAGAACGTGAAGAAGGGGCAGGCAAACGACGCCCAGCCGATGGCCGTCGAGGGATTGCGAGCACCCAACGTGACGTAGAGGCCCAGGCCGCCGCCGATCATGAACGCCAGGAACGGCTGCAACTGGGCATTGAACGAACCGCTGAACGCGATCATGATCCGCATGCAGGTTGCCACGCCGAGGAAGAGAAAGAAGACGGTGCCCAGACTCGTGGCGATGGCACTCCGCGAATTTTCGTGGATCATGCCGGCGTGCAG
>JANXOJ010000230.1 GCA_025353625.1 Planctomycetota bacterium
TTGCTGTCGGATTGCTACTCAGCAGTGGGACTTGGCTCAGCGGCACAAAAGGATCCGAGCCCGCTGGCGGGGGACCGTTCGGCAATGTGCCATCCAAGGCGGGCGGCAACTCGGGGTCGGAGACGAGCTCGGGGGCAACAACGTTCGTTGGTTGAAGCGGCCCCATCGTCATTGACTGAAAGGTGGGAATCGTCCACGTCGGCCCGGCGACAACGCCTGCGTAGGTCGCGTCCGGCAGAGTCGTAAAAAGATACGCCAGTGCGCAGGCGAGCGAAAGCCGCGCGCAGCGGTCCAGGGAAAAAAATCCACAAGCAATAGCGTGCTGGCGTCGTATCATTGCCGCGCGTTATTCCATGCCAAGACGATGGCCCCGAAAAGCCCTTAGATCAGGAAAGCCAATACCTATTGTACCAGAAAACTTTCCAAGAGTTCCGATTTTGACAGCGAATCGGGCAAAAAGCCGATCGCCACCCCCTCTCTGGAAGTGCGGTAGTCAATAGCCAGGGGCACCACCCCTAGCCCCGGGACTCTATTCTTCAGCCGCGACGGTTCTGGAAGAACTGCTTGAGCATGTCGGCGGCGGCGGCGCGGCTGCTCTCGGCCATCGGCTTCTTCGGTTGATTGGAACCGGCGAGCGGATCGATGCGGTTTTCCTTCTTCGTATCGTCCTTGTTGACGACTGGCTGGCTGTAGGTCGTCGAGGTCAGCGTGTCCTTCTTGGACTTCGTGGTCACGTCGTCGTCTTCTTCCTCGGCCAACCAATCGCTGATATTAGGTTCGCTGTCGCCGACGCGGGCCGCTTCGGCCGTGCGCGCGGCCGCTTCCTGGACGTTTTTGACTTTGGGCTTCTTCTTGCCGACAATGGCCGTGCTGAGCAGCACTTCAAATTCCAGCGGCCCAACCTTCACCTTATCGCCAGTGCGAAGTTCATGCTCGCCAGTTATCTTCTCGTCGTTGACGAGCGTACCGTTGCGGCTGCCAAGATCGCGAATGGTCGCAGAGCCTTCCTCGATCTTGATGACGCAGTGGCGACGGCTGACCATATCGCTATTAGGCCGAAGCTTGCACTCCGGTGCACGTCCGACAACGAATTCCGGTCCGGGGACCGCGATTTGTTGGCCGGGCCGTTTTCCACCTAAAACGACCAGCGTAACGTCCATGATGTTCTCCCAGAAAAGTTCGAGGGAAAAAGGAACCCCTTCCCCCGATATATACTCTATCAAGACCCATCGGCGTCGTCAAAGGGAATCTTGACTGCGATGAGGCCCCTTCCACGATTCAGTGCCCAATTCTCCCATGCGTAACGGCACTTGACTAGTCCCTCCGCCTCTCTAACCTCCTTTTCACAAAGCGGCTCGTTATGCCTCCATGGGCAGCCCAGAACGCCCTGAAGACGGTCGATCCAGAGGCTTTTTAGCGTCTCCAGGGCGATAGGGCGGGCGGCGACATCCTCCAAACCGGGGAGTTCTGGTGCCGCTGGAGAGGCTTTCCAGAGCAAACTGCCATGCTGGAGTACGGCTCCGTTTCGTCGCCTCTGGGCACTGCCGGCGATTTTCGTCGGCCCGACGACCACATCGCCCAACGCCCGACGTTGAAAGCACAGAAACGGCCCCGGCGAGTCATCGGCCCTTTCCCCAGGAGACAGTTCGGCGGGAATACCAAGCTGGCGGAGAACCTCGATCAAGCAGCCGTGGACCGCCCGATAAAGCTCGTCGCGATGTTCGGCAAAGCGGTGTTTGGGAGGGAGGATTAGGCTATAGGTCAGTTCACGATCGTGCAAAATTGCCCCTCCGCCGGTCAGCCGCCGCACGACGCCGCAGTTGCGGCTGGCCGCATGTTGGGTGCGATGCTGGTACTCCTGGAAGTACCCGAGCGAAAGGGTCGGCTCGCTCCAACCATAGAACCGCAGGCAAGGTGCCGCACCTTGCTGGGCACGCTCCAGCAGCATCTCATCAACGGCCATATTCCACGCCCCGATGGCCGGTTCGTGGTGCAGTAGGCGAC
Organism: Planctomycetota bacterium; assembly: GCA_025353625.1. Classification (GTDB taxonomy): domain Bacteria; phylum Planctomycetota; class Planctomycetia; order Pirellulales; family Thermoguttaceae; genus JANXQG01. The sequence goes on from JANXOJ010000230.1 coordinate 2,005, forward strand.
AAGAATTCATGGGCAATCGTTCACGGGTCGGAAGAAAGCTTCAATGTGGGAAATGGCGAAAATGTCGTGCGGCGCGTTCCATCACTGAGACAGCACGGTGTGGGTGCCTAATTTCTGTCTTCCAGGATCGATCGCCTTAAGTCGCCGTCGGCTTCCAGGTCAACATCGGCTGGCGAGCGGCACGCACTTCGTCGGGTCGGCTTACCGGGGCACTGCTGGGGGCGTCGTGCAATTGCTCGGGCGTTTCCGTGACGATTCGTTCCAACGTCTCGGCGAAGGCGTCGAGCGTCGCCTTGCTTTCGGTTTCCGTCGGCTCGACCATAATCGCTTCCTTGACGATCAGCGGGAAGTAGACCGTAGGGGCATGGAAACCGTAATCGAGCAATCGCTTGGCAATATCCATCGCGGAGATATCGCGGTCGGCCTTGATCCGCGTGGCCGAGGCGACGAACTCGTGCATGCAGCGGTCTCCTTGCGGCACCGGCAGAAAGTGCTTCACGCGGCTGAGCAGATAATTGGCATTGAGTACGGCGTTCTCGGATATCCGCCGCAGACCGTCTGGCCCGTGCGTGCGAATGTAAGAATACATCCGCACCAGCACGCCGGTGTTGCCGAAGAAGCTTCGCACGCGGCCAATCGACTTGGGGCGATTATAGTCGAGTCGGTAGCGACCGCCATCCTTCACCACGATGGGCGACGGCAAGTAAGGGGCCAGCTTTTCCGTCACGCCAATTGGGCCGGCGCCGGGGCCGCCGCCGCCGTGCGGCCCACTAAAGGTTTTGTGCGGATTGAAGTGCATCAGATCGGCACCAAAATCGCCGGGCCGGGTGATGCCCAAGATGGCGTTCATATTGGCACCGTCGAGATAGACGAGGCCGCCGACCTCATGGACCATCTCGGCGATTTCAGCGATATGGGTTTCAAAGATGCCCAGCGTGTTCGGGTTGGTAATCATCAGCACGGCCACTCCATCGTTGAGGCGGGCCTTGAGGTCATCGAGATCGATCAGCCCGTTGGCGGTGCTCTTCACCGGCACGGTCGTAAAGCCCGACATCACGGCACTGGCCGGATTGGTGCCGTGTGCGCCGTCGGGGATGAGCACCACCGACTTCTTAATGCCCTTATCGCGGAAATAGGCTGCTGCGACGAGCAGTGCCGCAAATTCTCCTTGGGCACCGGCAGCCGGTTGCAACGAAACGGCCGGCAGCCCGGAGATTTCGGCCAGCATCTGCTGCGACCGGTAAAGCAATTCCAACATCCCCTGGATGGTGTCGTCACTTTGGTAGGGATGCAGGTTGGCGAAGCCGGGCATGGCGGCGATCCGCTCGTTCCGCTTGGGGTTGTACTTCATCGTACAGGAGCCGAGCGGATAGAAATGGGTATCGACCGACATATTGAGCGTCGAGAGGTTGACGAAGTGGCGAACGATATCTGGCTCGCCCAACTCCGGCAGAGGCAGCGGCTTGGACGCCAGGGCCTCGGCGGGGATCAGTTCCGCGACAGGGCGAAGCGGAACATCGCATGGCGGCAAGTGCGCGCCGCTGCAACCGGGCTTGGAAAGTTCAAAGATCAATTCGGTGGAGCGTGTATTTCGCATGGAGAGGGAATGGGCTTTGGAGACGCAAATTATTGTAAATCACGAGGGCTAGGTCGCCTTTATTTCTTCCGGGCTCGCACCAACCGACAAGGAGACCTTGCCCCATTCTTCCTGGTGGAGGTTTGCACCGGCACCCAGCGGTTCACGATGTTGAATAGCCGTCAATGTTCTTCGTTGCGGCGCAATCGGTCTATTGCATTCGTCGGTCGCAGTAACAATTCGAGTTGGTGCGTGAAAGCGGTTGCTTGAACCGCAAGGAGTCCCTTGCTCTGTCGTTCTTCTTTCAATTAGCCGCCCACAATACTTACTAACTTATCGATCTCTTCCTTCGTCCGCTTTTCGGTCACGGCCACTAGCAGGCAGTCGTCCAACTCCGGATACCAGCGGCCCAGCGGCAGCCCGGCGAAGATGCCGGCGGCTTGGGCTTTGGCCAAAAGGTCATCGACCCGGCCATCGGTCGCGCGGACGACAAATTCCTTGAACATCGGTTGCGGGAAGGCAAGCGTTAGGCGACCGCTTTTCGTAAGTTGCTCGGCGGCGTAGTGGGCTTTTTGCAAGCAGAGGTTGGCCACTTCGGCCAATCCCGTGGGGCCCATCGTCGAGAGATAGATTGCGGCACGGACGGCGAGTAACGCTTGATTCGTGCAGATGTTGCTCGTCGCCTTGTCGCGACGAATGTGTTGTTCCCGCGTTTGCAGCGTCAGCACCCAGCAGCGGCGGCCGCTGCGATCGACCGTTTGGCCAACCAATCGACCGGGCATGCGGCGGAGGAACTTCTCGCGGCAGGCGAGAATGCCCAGGTAAGGGCCGCCGAATGACATCGGCGTGCCCAACGATTGCCCTTCGGCGACGACGATATCGGCTCCGGCATCGCCGGGCCGCTTGAGCAGGCCCAGGCTGATCGGATCGACGCTCGTCACCAGCGACGCCCCGGCATCATGCACGATCTTGGCCAGCACTTCCATCTTCTCGACGCAACCGAAAAAATTCGGCTGTTGCAAGAGCAGGCAGGCCGTTCGGTCATCGATCGCCGTACGGAGCGTTTCCGGATCGAGCGTGCCGCCGGGCGTTTGCAGCACGACGAGTTCAACGTCTAAGTTTGCCAGATAGGTGGCAAGAATTTGCCGATAGTCCGGGTGGACGCTGGCGGCAATCAACACGCGGCCGGGCCGACGGTTGACGCTCATGGCCATCAGCACGGCCTCGGCCACGGCACTGCCGCCGTCGTAGAGACTTGAGTTGGAATAGTCGAGGCCGGTCAATTGCGCGATCAGCGTCTGATACTCGAACATCGCCTGAAGGTTGCCTTGGCTCACTTCGGGTTGATAGGGGGTGTAGGAGGTGACGAACTCGCTCCGCGAAGCGATGAAATCGACGACCGCCGGAACGAAGTGATCGTAGCTGCCGCCGCCGAGGAAGCAGACGCCGCTGCCGGCCGCGTCGTTCTTTGCCGCAAGATCGCCAAGGTGCGAAGTCAACGCCAACTCACCCAGCGCCGGCGGCACATCGAGCGGCCGGCCCAGCCGCAACTCGGCGGGCACCATCGCAAACAGTTCATCGATCGACGCCGCACCGATCGAGGCGAGCATGGCTTTTTGATCCGCGGCGTTATTCAGGAGATAAGGCATGGGGAGAGGATGTAGGGTTTAGGGTTCAGGCCAGCAGGGTGGTGTCGAGCGCTGCGAAGGCCGACCAAAGTTACGTCTCTAATCGACTCGGGCTAACTCGTCCTACTCCATCGCTTGCTCGCACTGCCGCTTATACGTCGCGTGGTCCAGCAATTGCGACTGGCTGCCGCCGCTCTTCACGCGGACCTTGATCAGCCAACCGGCACCGTAGGGGTCGGTCGTCATGAGATCGAGATGTTGGGCAATCGACGCGTTCACTTCGACAACCTCGCCTTCGACGGGACTGTAAAGATCGCTTACTGCCTTGACCGACTCGACCTCGCCGAACGGCTTACCGGCATGCAGCGTGCGGCCCAACTCGGGCAACTCGATATGCACGAGGTCCGTCAAGGCCTGGATGGCGAAATCGGAGACGCCCACGGTGGCCGTCTTTGTGCCACCGGGTCCGTCTTCGAGATGAATCCACTCGTGCGTGCTGGTGTACTGGATCGATTTCGGATCAAGTTTCATGGGAATTGGCTCCATTCGACAAAGAACAGGTATCAGAAATGTACGTCGTCAGGCCTTGCGGCGGTCGCGTTGATAAAATGGAAGTTCCATCACCGTGGCAGGTTCGGTTCGCCCCCGCACGTCAATTTGCAGTTCCGTGCCGATAGCCGCAGCGTCGGGCACGACGTAGCCCATCGCAATCGGCTTCTTCAGCGTGGGTGAAAACGTGCCGCTGCTGATTTTACCCACCGGCTGGCCGTTGCGAAGGATCAGATAGCCTTCTCGCGGCACGCGCTGCCCGGTTAGGTTGAGTCCCACGCGAACGCGCGAACGCGATTGCTTTTGAATCTTCAAGAGTGCATCGCGACCGGGGAAATCGTAGCCGGTCAAGTGGCAGGCGAAACCAAGCCCCGCTTCAAAGGGATCGATCTGCTCGGAAAGCTCGTGGCCATAGAGCGGCATGGCGGCTTCCAGGCGGAGCGTATCGCGGGCACCGAGTCCGCAAGGAACGATGCCGTACGGTTTGCCTCGATCGACAATCGCCTGCCAAATCGCCGGGGCGATTTCCGCGCCGACGCTCAGTTCAAAACCATCCTCGCCCGTGTAACCGGTGCGGCTGACGATCCCGCCTTGTCGATTGGCGGCGGGATGCAGCAACTGCACCCGCGTGCCGCGATAGTAGCGGAGCCACTGCAAGTCCGCATTCATTAGCGGCTGCAATATATCGATGCTGCGCGGCCCTTGGATGGCAAACATGGCCCATAGGCGGCTCAGGTCGGTGAAGATCACCTCGCGGCCCGGTATCTCCGCACGCTCGCGCGGCAGATGGGCATGAAACCAATCGACAATTTTCTGCCGGTTGCCCGCGTTGACCACGACCATATAAAACGGCTGCCCATAAGAGTCGTGATAATAGCCGACGAGCACGTCGTCGAGGATGCCGCCGGCGTCGTTGGTCATCAGCGAGTAGCGAATCTGGCCCAGTTCCATGTCGGCGACGCGACGGGTGAGCATCTCCGCCAGAAAGACCGCCGCACCCGGCCCCTCGAACCGTAGCCGGCCCATGTGCGAAATATCGGTGATGGCGACCGAGGATCGCGTGGCAACATGCTCGTCGATGATCGACGTATACTGGACCGGCATCGCCCAACCGGCGAACTCGACCATCCGGGCACCGTGGGCTACGTGCCAGTCGTATAGGGGGGTTCGTAATAAGGTGGGGTCCATCCGGCCGCTCCAGGAAGGGCTTTTGCTGATTTCCACTGCCAGTGTATTCGCACTCGGCCAGGGGATTGGATTTTAACAGAATATGGGAGCGAGGCCAGGGGGCGGGATGGACGGTTAACGCTGGGCTGTCTTTGTCCTCCGGTCGATTCTCGGCCTGTCTTGCGATATGCTTGTTGCTTCTCGTTCGGGCCGTCCGCCATCGCCGCGATTTACGTTTATCCCAGGAGCCAAGGGCGAGGTGCCCCGCCAAATTGCAAATTTGGAAAATAAAACGATTGGAGTCGTGCCGTGGTCTTTCAACATCGTCGATATAGCTCGATCAGTAAGGTCTGGTGCGCGGCAACGTGTCTAGGATATCTCGTACTGGGTTCGCTCGTCGTTGCGGGCGAGCCAATCCTTCCGGCGGATATTGCCAAGCAGTTGGCAGTGCAACACAAGCTTGCCGGGCAATACCAGGAACTTATTGCTGCCGGGAAGACGGACGAAGCCATTTCGGTTGCCGCGCAGCTTATCGAAATCGACCGCTCGTTGATCGCCGTGCGACCCACGGACGCGGAAGGCGACAAGGCTTCCACCATCGCCCAAGACAGCCTTGAGAGAACCTATTTTCTTCTGGCGAAATTGCACGAGGTTCGGCATGGCTGGGATGCGGCGATGAAGGCTTCGCAGGAGCATTTGCGATTGCGTCAGAAACGATACGGCAACGACCATTGGCGAACGGCCGACGCTCGCGTGGCGATTGTACGCCTGCAACGGGTTCAATCGCTCACGGCCGCGCAACTTCGGGAACTTGGCGAAGCAGACGGTTTGCATCAGCGCGCGGACGACGACCAGCAGACGCCCAAGCCATCGGATCGCCTGAAACTTGCCTTGCCGAGCCAGGCCGTTTACGAAAAACTTTTAGGCCCCGACACGCGGCAGAACGTGGGAGCCTTGATGCAAATCGCCGGCACTTACCAGGAAATGGGGCATTATACCCAGGCCGATCCGTTGATGCGCCGCGCCTTGAAGCTATTCGAGGCACTCGCCGG
>JANXOJ010000239.1 GCA_025353625.1 Planctomycetota bacterium
ACCGCATCGTTGGGATGCAAGCCGGCGGCTACCAAGTGGCGATCGTTGCAGAAGATGTCGTCGCTACCGCCGTTTGGCCGAGCGTCGCGGCAGAATTGAACGTGCCCGTCGTCGAACAGCACGTTTTGCCCCAGCCCGCCGTGATTGGCACTTTGATGATCCGCGCGATCCGTCGAGGGGGCATCGGCCATCACTGCAAAATAGGGACGGTTCAAATTCCGCGTCGGTAAATAAGAACCTTCGCTGTTTACATAACCCAGGCTGTAACCGTAGCTGCCTCCCATCTGTTCCTGAAGGCGACCGACCGTCGGCCCGCAAGCCAATTGTATTTCGCGAACCGAGGGCACGCGAAAATCTTTTTGCTCGGCCTGCGGCGATTCCGGGCAAAGCACCCGCTCCGGCTCGCTCAGGAATCCATCGCGGAATAGTTCCGGTGCATAGGCACCCGCTGCCGCAAGGTTGCCCTCGGTGGGCACCTCGGGGAAGTTCCCTCGGTTCACTTGGCTGTATTCGGTCAAGGCTACGCCGACGGTGCGGAGGTTTTCCTGGCATGAGGCGATGCGGGCCTGGAATCGAGTCCCATAGATGGCAGGTAAGACCAGCAAACCGGCAATCAAGAAAATGACACCCGCCACGCCGACGTCCATCCAACTGATGCGGCTAGGCGAGTGATGCGTAATCGTTCGGGCCGAAAGCACTCGGGGCCGCAATGCGGCAACCCGGATGCGGCGGGTATGGTCGAAAACCAGTTCGCAGGTCCGTTGAGCCAGTTGTGGCGGCGGCGATTCCATCCGCGCCGCGCTGAGGCAGTTCAAATCGCGACGGGCCTGAAGCAAAGCAGCACGGTAGACCGGGTCGGACTCCAGGCAGATTTCAATGGCATCCATCTCGGAGTCCGTCAACGTGCCGAGGAGGTAATCGGTCACCTCCTGCCGCACGCGATCGATCATTCGCGCCCGATCTGTCATTTTTCAACCATTTTCGCAGTTAATCGGCACCAAGAGTACCGGCCTTACGAAGCCTGGACTCAAGGAGCTTGGACGGGCGTTAAAACCTCGCCCAACTTCTGGATTGCCGCATGAAGCCGACTCTTGACCGTGCCCACCGGAATCCCCAGTGCCTGTGCCGCCTCGCGGTACTTCAAACCCTGAAAGTAAACCAAAAGAACCACTTGTCGCGTCTGCCCTGGCAGCTCGTCCACCGCCAGGCGGATGGCCTTGGCTTGCTCGACGCTTTCCGTTTCTTCGACCGGCCCCCGCTCGGTACTGTTGAACATTTCGGCGAATGAACCCGCATCGGCATCCGACTCCTTGCCAATCCGCCGGTCCAAGCTGGCCATGCGGTGGCGGCCGTGACGCCGTTGGTGGTCAATCGCCTGATTCGTGGCGACCGCATAGAGCCAAGGGCGAAGTTTTCGCGACGGCTCGAACTGATCGCACTTCAAGTATATCTGGAGGAACGTCTGTTGGAACACATCTTCGGCCATCTCGGGGTCGCTGAGGTAATTCCGCAGGTATCCGTAGAGTTCCTTTTCGTATCGGTGAACCAACTCCTCGAACGCCGGCCGATTTCCGTGATCGCGGTATTCCAGCAGCAAATCCTCGTCGCTCCATGCGGCTAAATTGCTGATTCCGGTGAGCCGCTGCACATCCTGTTCAATTACGCCGTTCATTTTGATACGCTTCCGTCTGCGAGAGTGTTCTGGCGAAATCGAAATAAATCGACTCCGGGTCGAGGCGTCATGCGGTCAGAAGCCTCTCGCTGGGTGCATTTTATCCGCTTTTTGCGGACGATGCAGCAGGAATCCATCCCGCTCAACCCCGAGGGCTCATACCGTGTGCCTCAGACGAGTGAAGTAAAAAGCAAACATTGTGCCGAAAAGGCTACATCCTTGCCCAAGATGGCTGGGACAAGTTTGGTTAGAATCCGAAGTCCTTTCATAATCAGTGGTTGCGCGATAATTCCGATTGCAACGATTATGAGGATGTGGTCATAACGGGGGGAGTGCGACTATGAAATAACTTCCACGGCTTACAATCGACTGTCGCGATTGCGCATCAGGCGTAGTCAATTTGTTGAAACCTGCCAAGATGGAGGAACTTTGACGGCAGATGGAGAACTGCAAATTTGCCAGGTCTGAAAATTGCCGTTGCTCAAATTTTGGTGCCGGCGTCTCGCCCGCATATATCGGGGCAGGCGAGACGCCCGCACCACAAAAATTTGGGCGTTGCGGTTCTCCTGTGTACCAGAGAACTTGCTTGCTATTTCGCACCACAACAATTACCATCAATCGTAGTGCATAATTATCCCGACGGACGTTTCATGCCGTGGGAAGCCATGCGAGAAGAGGATCGGCGGCTTGGGACGCCGTCGCGTCGCCGTTTATGCTAGCGGGTTTGTTCTGTTCGGGGCCGTGCCACGATTAAGGATCACGTAGGAGTCGCTTAACATGTTTCGTAGTGTTGTATCGCTCGTTGTCGCGTTGGTGTTGTTTTCGTCTCGTCAACTGGGCGCCCAAGAGGCCGTGCTCGGTCAATTGTATGGCAGCGGCGTACATGCCTATTTTGCCGAAGACTATCTGAAGGCCCATCAATACTTCACGTCGGCCATTGATGGCCATACGCAAGACCCGCGATGCTTTTATTTCCGCGGCTTGGCACTACGAAAGCTTGGTCGCACACAGGACGCGGAAATTGATTTCCAGCAAGGCGCAAAACTAGAGAGCGCAATCGATCCCACGCGCGCCTACAACGTGGCCCGTGGACTGGAACGGGTGCAAGGCCCGGAACGAACGGCACTTGAGCAATTCCGCATGGAGGCGCGGATGGCCGTGCTAAAAAAGGCCGAAGACGAGCACAAGGTTCGATACGACGACAACCGCAAGCAAGAGCGCGACTTCTTGCAGAAGCAGGCCGACGTCGCTCCGCCTAAGCCCGTCGAGGGAAATCCCAATATGCCCAAGCCGGACGCTACGGCACCGGATGGCAGCGGCGTCGTTCCCGGCAAGGCAGCGGCTCCGGCAGTTCCCGCCGATCCATTTGCCACGAGCGGCGATGCGACTAAGGGTCCAGATAAAACTCCCGACGTGAAAGAGGCCGTGCCCGCGAAGGAAGATAAGAAAGCAGTACCCGGTGGCGAGGCCGATCCATTTGGCGCGGGTGCGGCACCGGCGAAGGAAGATAAGAAGATGCCCGCAGGGGACAAGCCCGCACCAGCGGGACCGGGCGGCGAGGCCGATCCGTTTGGTGCGGGTGCAGCTCCCGCAAAGGAAGGCGCGGCCCCTGCGAAAGAAGATAAGAAGGCTGCTCCTGCCGGCGAGTCCGATCCGTTTGGTGCAGGTGCAGCTCCTGCAAAGGAAGGCGCGGTCCCAGCGACAGAAGATAAGAAGATGCCGGAAGGCGATAAACCGGCACCCAAAGGTGCTGGCGGCGAGGCCGATCCGTTTGGTGCTGGAGCAGCCCCGGCTGCCGCAAAGGAAGATGGGAAAGCCGCACCCGGCGGAGTTGCCGAGAAACCGACAGTGCCAGCCCAAGGCGGTTTGACGGCCAAGTCGAGTGTCAGCGGTGGGCTGTTCAGCGCATTAAAGAAGTCGCTGGGCGGCGACAGCAAGGCCGCCGCCAGAACCGGTCCGGCAGCAATGCCCGTTGGCCCTGATGCGGGTCCAAAACCGGGTGCGCCGACCACGCAGCCTGCCGGCAGCGATCCGTTTGGTGCTGTTGCCCCTGTCGCAACGCCAGTTCCGGCCGTGAAACCGGCACCAGCCAAGGAAGATAAGAAAGCCGCTCCTGCGGCGGAAGCCGATCCGTTTGGCATGGCCGCTCCCGCCGAGGTTCCAAAGGAAGATGCCAAGCCAGCAAAAGCGGCGGCAACTCCCTTCGTGGAGGAAGCCGACAAAGGTGCGGGCAAGAAAGCGGACGATGCACCGGCAAAGGAGCCCGCAAAGGAGCCCGCGAAGAAGCCGGTCAGCGACGACCCGTTTGGTGGTTGACGAGGTACCGATCTCGCTCCCGCGAGATGAGTGCAGAGGGCGCGCGTCATCGACCCTCGCAACGCCGCATATATTCAATACTCTCCCGCGCGAGGCGTTCGATGCCGGGTGTGTAGTCGAAGACCTCGACCGAGACCCAGCCGTCATAGCCGACTTCTTTTAACGCTCCGAAGATCGGCACGAAGTCGAGCGAGCCGAAGCCGGGGCCTTGGCGATTGGGATCGTTGGCGTGGAAGTGGACCAGCGGCTCTTTGTTCTCCCGGATCAAGTCAATAATCGGCGTCGATTCGCTCGCCATCGCCTTGCAATCGAGATGCAGCTTCACCTGCGGGGAAGCAACGCGGTCGATCAGCTCCATCGTTTCGGCAGCCGTGCGGAGGAAGTTCGTTTCCTGCGGGCCAAGCGGTTCCAGGGCCAGGACGACGCTTTGCGCCTCGAGTACGGGCAAAACCGCCTCGATCACTGCCGCAGCGCGGGCCATGCCTTGCTCGCGGGTCGTGCCGTCGTCCAAGTTTCGCTGCATCGGCGAACCAAACACCATTAACGTGCCGCCAAGGTCGCCACAAAGTTGCGTCAGTTCGGCCAGATATTTAGCCGTGCGATGTCGGACATCCGCGTCGAGGCTGGTCAGATGAAAGCCCTCGGTCTTGGCTAGCAGCCAATGAAGGCCGATGATTTCCAGGCCCGACTTTGTCGCTAAGCGGCGGAGTTCGCTGCGATCCCGATGGGAGACATCACCGGCCCGAGCGGCTAAGGTAAACGGCGCGATCTCTATCCCCGTATAACCACATTCGGCCGCAAAGGCAAAAGCCCGCTCGTGCGGCCAGTCTTGAAACGTTTCGTTACAGATAGCGTATCTCATGTAGGCTTCTTTCGTTCTGGACTTAAGATTTCCTCGATGCGTCGGGCCACGTCGCCGTTTCGGAGGGCGGCTTCAAAGTCGGCTTCGTCGGCATACACCGCATGACTCAAAAACTTCACTGCCCAATTATGCGCCATGGGGCTGATCGTGAAAATGGCCGCCCCATGCCGATGGGCTTCCCACATTTCAATCGCCGTGCCCATCGATGCCTCGGGGATGAAAGCCAGCAGGACATCCACCTCGCGGCACATGAGGTTGTGCCGAAAAAAAACCTCTCGACCGGTCAATTTATCGTAGCCCAGCGAAGTCTTATGCTCGGCCAGCGGGTCGTAGATTTCCGCCTCGGGAAAGTGGCTCTCCAAGAGTTGCGTAAGCCGCAAGCGGTAGTCTTGCCCGTGCATGAGGCTGGCCGTATGCGAGCCTTGCATGATGCCGGCGATGAAGAAGAGCATGGTGGGAAGGGAGTGGTGGGATGGGTGGAGAGTGGTGGGTGCATTGAACATTGCCGGTGAATCGCCTATTATCGGGGATCGACGTTGCGTTTACAATCTTCGCCGGGTCGCAATTCTCAAAGGAGAGTTCCGGCCCGCCGACAACTGGCCATCAACCGCGAACCACCCCTCCCACCATGTCCAAAAATTACTTGCAACACGCCGAACAACTCCTCCTCGAACTACTGGCCATTCCCGGCCTTAGCGGCGACGAACTGGGCGTCATGGAATATGTCGTCGAACATCTCCGCTCCGCCGGCGCGACCGAGGGTACGATCGAGTTCGATCGGGCCCATCGCCGCATCCCCTTCGGCGGCCAGTGTGGAAACCTCGTCTTGAAACTGCCCGGCACGCGCGGCGGGCAGCGACGGATGCTCATGGCGCATACGGATACGGTGCCGATTTGTCGCGGCGCTCGACCCGTACGAAAGGGCAAATATATCGTGCCCGCCGACGAGCATACTGGCTTGGGTGCCGACGATCGGACGGGCACGGCGGCGATCCTGGCGGCAGCGATGGCCGTGTTGAGTGAGAAGCTCGACACGCCGCCACTGACTTTTATGTGGGCCGTGCAGGAGGAGATTGGTCTCTATGGTGCTCGCTATGCCACGCTCGGGCTGTTGGGGAAGCCGAAGATGGCATTCAACTTCGACGGCGGCGCGACGGACAAGATCACGATCGGTGCCACGGGCGGGTATCGCATGGCGATCCGCGTCAGCGGCACGGCCAGCCATGCCGGTGCGGCTCCGGAGCGAGGCGTCAGCGCGATCACGATTGCGTCGTTGGCGATTGCCGATTTGCATCGCGACGGCTGGTTGGGAAAAATCGAAAAACCGTCCGGCAGCGGCACGAGCAACGTCGGCGCGATCCAAGGCGGCGAGGCGACGAACGTCATCACGCCGGAAGTCACCCTCCGCGCCGAAGCTCGCAGCCACAATCCGGCCTTTCGCGCGAAGATTATCGCGGCCATCGAGACGGCGTTTAACAAGGCCGCAAAGAGTGTCCGAAATGACTCCGGCAAGTGCGGCGGCGTGGAGATCGATGGCCGGCTCGATTACGAATCGTTCCGCTTGACCGACGACAGCACGCCAGTCCTTGTGGCGGAAGAAGTCGTCCGCTCACTAGGCGGCGTGCCAGTTCGGGCAATATCCAACGGCGGCTTGGACGCCAACTGGATCACCGCGCGAGGCATTCCGACAGTCACCTTGGGCTGCGGCCAGGAAAACGCCCATACGCCGGCGGAACGGTGCGACTTGAAGGAGTTCCGCCGGTCGTGTGAAATCGCCTTGAAGCTGGCAACCGGCTGAGGGGCAGTTTGAGAAAAGGGTCGGGATTCTTTGATCTTGGCCGGTGCGAGGAAAAGCAGTCAATCGGCGTCGTGCCGCGACGTTTACGATTTGTAGGCGGCGGTTATGTATGTTCTATGCTCAATCGGCCTGCGGTGCGCGATCGCATTTTTGCGAAGAATGGCGATTAGAAGGCATTCGAGAACTGGCGATGGTCGAGCCTTTGGCGACGAGGGACCGATGCTCTTGCCGAGAAATTGGCGGCAGCATCATGCGGAAGAATAAAAATGAAGACAAGGAATCGGGAGTCTTAAGTGATCTCTTGGGATGAGGGAGATTTTCGCGGCCGACCAAGGGCACGTAGCGTCGACTCCAGGCCAAGACGTTGCGCCGTGCGCTCTTGCCAGGCCT